>CAZMDT010000172.1:0-6626 GCA_964564965.1 uncultured Planctomycetaceae bacterium
GACGAGGACCCGCGCGGGCTGCCCAAAGGAGGCGTGGGCGACCACAGTTGGCGCCCGGAGGCCGAGAGCTGACATGGGCGAGCTGCCCGACAACCGGCTGGTGCGGTGCTTCGCGGAGCTTCGGGCCGCGGGGAAGCAGACGCTGCTGCCGTTCATCACGGCGGGCTACCCGGACCTGGCGACCACGGAGGCGCTGCTGCACGAGTTCGCCGCGCGGGGCGTGCGGATCTGCGAGCTGGGAATCCCGTTCAGCGATCCGATCGCCGACGGGCCGACCATCCAGGCGAGCTACACCGAGGCGCTGGCGGACGGCGTGAACTCCGAGGCGATCTTCGAGACGGTCCGCCGCTTCCGTCACGCCGATGCTTCCGCGCCGCAGGTCTCAAACGCCAAATCACAGATCATGAATCGCAAATCGCAAACCGGGGGCCGCAAGTCCGAGATCGCCCTGCTGGCCATGGTGAGCTACAGCATCATCTACCGCCACGGCGTCGCGGACTACCTGCGGACGGCGGCGGCGGCGGGCTTCGACGGCATGATCGTGCCCGACCTTCCGCTGGAGGAGGCGGGCGACTTCGAGCCGCCCTCGGCCGCCGCCGGGCTCTGCAACGTCATGCTCATCGCCCCCACCACGCCGCCCCCCCGCCGCCTGGAGATCGCGCGCCACAGTCGCGGGTTCATCTACTTCGTCTCCATCGCCGGCATCACCGGCGAGCGCGACAAGCTGCCCGAGGACACCATCGCCGCCGTCGCCGAACTCCGCCGGCACACCGACACGCCGGTCTGCGTGGGGTTCGGCATCTCGCGCCCGGAGATGGTCGCGCACGTCTGCGAGGTGGCCGACGGCGCGATCGTCGGCTCGGCCATCGTGCACCGCATCACCGACGCCAAGGACGGGCCGCGCGACGAGCTGGTCCGCCGCGCCGGCAGCTTCGTGGGCGAGCTGCTCGCCGCGCTTCAGTAGCGGGGCCGCGGGCGCCCGGGCGTCTACTCCTTGCCGGGGCCGGCGTAGACCTCGATCTCCGGGACGACGGGCCTCTGGCCGTCCGTCGTCACGATCAGCAGGCGAAGCGCCGTCGTGGTGACCGGCTCCAGCCGCCTCCTCAGCGGGAACCCGCCCGTGCCCGTCGCCAGGTCGCGCCAGCCGTCGCCCTTCGGCACCTGGAGCTTCCACTCCCCGATGTGCGAGGCGGAAGCCCTGACCTCCTCGAACGCGACCGCCTTGTCCCACGCGAGCGCCACCCACTGCTCGCCGGCGGGGTCGCCCCGCCAGTAGCGCTTGTCGTTGAGGTCGTTGACCCGCGAGGCGTCGTTGCCCCCGAACGACGTGCTCGCCGACGCCTTCGCCAGGTGCGCCAGGTTGTACTCCCGCGCGAAGCGGAACACCCCCCGCGCCGGCAGGCCGTACATCGTCCCGTCCTTGTACGCCGCCGCCGTCACCGTCGTGGTCTCGCCGAGCTTCAGCGGCGACCCGTAGACGGCCGCGCCGCTCCCGGGGATGGCGCCGTCCAGCGTGTAGCGGACCGGCATGTCCGCCTCCGCCGGCACCAGCGCCACCTCGACGGTCTCGCCCGTCGGCAGGTACGCCCCGTCGGGCCGGATCGCCGCGCCCTCCACGAGCCGCGCGCCCCGCCCGCCGGCCTCCACGTACCAGGCGGGCAGCTCCTCGGGCGCGCCCTGGTTGTGCGGCCCGTGGAAGACGTTGCGCCACTGCCGCCGGGCGCCGGGGTCGTCCATCATCAGCCCGCCGCGGAAGAGGTAGTCGAACTCGACGCCCTCCAGCCGGGGCCGCCCGCGAAGGACCACGTCGATGTACCAGTTGGCCGGGTCGTTCACGCCGGGCGGGTCCTGCATCTGCTTCACGTCCCGTGGGCGGAAGCGGTCGTTCCGCGTGATGACCAGGCGCGCCTTCTTCACGTCGCTCGTGTGGACGACGATCTCCGCGCCGTCCGCCACCAGCAGCCCCGGGCGCGACGTGCCGAACCCGCCGTACGCCGGCGGCGCCGTGTATCCCGCGCGCGGCTTGAAGCTGATGGGCAGGTAGGCGTGCTCGGCGAGCGGCCACTGCTTCGTGCCGGCCTCCAGGCGCCCCTCGACCACCAGGTCGTGCCCGAAGGCCAAGCAGTTCGCCGGCTTGCAGAACGTGCTGCCGGACATCAGCCGCAGCGTCGCCCCCTTCGCCACCACCTGCGTGGAGCGCGTGCCGGACATGAGCAGCGCCCCCGGCGCGACGATCGCCGTGCCGGAGACGAACTGGAAATCATCGCTGGTCTGCATGGCCCCCAGAAATTCCACCGACGCGGCCGGGTCCTTCCGCACGCCAAAGTACTGCGCCACCTCGTACCCGTGCTCGTCGATCCAGGTCATCCAGGTGTGCCCGCTCTCCGGGGCGCGCGCGCGGTACACCTCGGCTGTGAACGGGGGCGTGTCGTTGTGGAAAAAGCAGTGCCCCCCGCCCGTGAGCGTGATGATGTACCGGGTCCGGAGCCTGCCGGTCGGCTGCATCCACACGTTGCCCGCCGCCAGCAGCACGCTCGGGGCGAGCTTGGCGTTGGCGCCGATGGTGACGTGCCGGGCGCGGATGCCGCCCTTGCTGCGGTCGCTGTAGCCGACGGTGTAGCGTCGGTCGGCCGGGGGAAGGTACACGTCCGTTTCGAAGTCGAACGCCGCCTCGTCCGGGCCCCGCCACTCCTTCGAGAACGCCATCGACTTCAGCGGCTCACCGTCGAGCAGCCAGTTCGCCGCGTCGGCGATCCGCCCGCTGCGCCCCGGCCGCGCCCACGCCAGCACGTGCTTCGGCGGGCCCCAGCGCTCGGTCAGGTAAGCCGGCACGCGCCGGCCCGCCGCGCGAAGGGCCTCGATGTCCTTCGCGGTCCACTTGGGCGTCGGCCCCGCGACGGCGTGGGCCGGGGCGTCCGCGCCCTCGGGCGCCTGCGCGCCGCCCGCCGGCGCCGCAAGCAGCGCCGCAAGCGCCGCCCAGGCAAACGTATGGAGGCTCAGCCTGCTCTTCACGTCGGTTCGCTCGTTTCTGCCGGACAGCACCCCGGCCAGTGGGCTCGTGGCGCCCCCTGCCGTTCGGCGCCCTGAGGCCGGTGGCCCCCTAAGGCCCGGCGGGGGCATGCTGGCGCTCGAGCTTCAGCACCTTGCCCATCCGCCGCCAGCGGTCGTAGCGGTGCCCCAGCAGCGTCTCCACCGACACCCGCGCCAGCTCGCGCAGCGTGCGGTCGATGTGCCGCTCCAGGTTGCCCGCCGCCTCCGCGGGGTTGCGGGGCGCCCCGCCGAGCGGCTCGGGGATGATGTCGTCGACGACATCCAGCTCCTTGAGCTGGCGGGCGGTGATCCTCATGGCGGCGGCCGCCTCGGAAGCCTTCTCCCCCGTCCGCCAAAGGATGCTCGCGCACCCCTCCGGCGAGATCACCGAGTAGTAGGCGTATTCGAACATGGCGATGCGATCGGCCAGGCCGATCCCCAGCGCCCCTCCGCTGCCCCCCTCGCCGATCACCACCGCCACGATCGGCGTCCGCAGGCGGCTCATCTCGAACAGGTTCCGGGCGATGGCCTCCGCCACGCCGCGCTCCTCGCTGCCGATGCCCGGGTACGCCCCGGTCGTGTCGATCAGCGTCACGATCGGCAGGTGGAACTTCTCGCCGAGCTTCATCACGCGCAGCGCCTTGCGGTACCCCTCCGGGTGGCTCATGCCGAAGTTGCGGGCGAGCTTCTCCTTGGTGTCGCGCCCCTTCTGCTGGGCGATGATGGCCGTCCGCTCGCCGCCGATCCGCCCGAAGCCGCAGACCATGGCCTTGTCATCGGCGAAGCGCCGGTCGCCGTGCAGCTCCACGAACCCCTTCACGACGCGTTCGATGTAGTCGCCGGCGAGCGGGCGCGCGGGGTGCCGCGCCACCTGAACGGTCTCCCACGGCGTGAGGCTCTGGTAGGTCTTGCGAAGCAGCGAAATGTACTGCCCCCGCCACTGGCGGATTTCCGGGCCGTAGTCACGCCCGCCCTCCCGCTGCGCCTCCTCCAGCTCCGCGATCTGCCGCTGGATGCGGAGGATCGGCTTCTCGAACGCCATCTGGTAGCTCTGCTCGGGAGGCGTTCCGTTCGGCTTGGCCATAGGCGTCGTTCCTCGCCCGGCGGCCCGGCGTGGATAGCATAAAGGACGCACCCGGCGTCCTGCCACCACCCTAACAATCCCCCGCCCGGATGCAAGCAAAAAGCCCCCCGCGCGGTCGCTGCGCAAGCCGCGCCGCCCCGGCGGCCTGGCGTTGCCACCCCCGCTTTCACGAGTTCGCGGGCTCACGGTCCCACCGCCTCCCCCCTCACAATCTTCGGGCCCCGCGGCCTCCCGGTCGCGCGATGTTCCGGTCTGCCCGCATTCCCGCTTCCGAGGGCGAGGCCGGGGGTTTAACATACGCCCGAAAAGGTGTGAAAGGACGTTCTTATGCGTTGTCCACGAGTTGTTGCCCTGCTCGCCGTTGTCGGCACGGCCGCTGTGGCCTCGGCGGGCGAGCGGAAGTACATTGCCGAGCCGTTCGCCCATCCGGTCCTGAAGTTCTGGCTCGCCACCACGAAGGCGCCGAGCTACGACAAGGCGGCCGCCCACGACCCGCACTTCGAGGACAAGGCGCTCTGGCCGGATGAGCTGAGGATGGACGGCGATCCGGCGTACATGAGCCAGGGCTGGGCGGCGGCCCGGCTGCTCGTCTGGAACCGCCGCGACGGCGACAAGAAGGCCGGCGGGCAGGTCGACATGATGGACCCGCGGAACTGGCTGGAAGGCGGCAAGCCCGCCACGCGCCCTCCCGACAACGACACCGACGTGCTGTTCCCCTCCGCCGACAAGCCCTACTACGCCCTCTGCTCCCACGGCAACAAGCACCAGGTGTCGCTGCCGTGCCGGCACATCACGGTGGGGACGAACGCCAATGTGAGCGTTTTCGGCTGCCGGCCGAGGGGGAACTGGTGGGTCAAGGCCGGCGGCAGCATCTACGAGCGGCACGGCGGCGGCTTCGCCGGGTCGAACCACGCCTTCGCCCGCAACGATAACGTCCCGGGCTGCCGCCCGGGGCTGGGGCTGCTGCGCCCGCCGGACTGGACCGAGGAGAAATGCCCGCTGCTCCAGGCGATCTCGCAGTACATCCACATGCAGAAGCCGGGCGGCAGCCTGGAGGCCGTCGGCAACTGGAGCACGACGGACCAGTTCCACGTGGACGCCGGCACGCTGATCGTCGCGCCCTTGAGCGCGGTGGGCACCGGCGGGCGGGCGTCGCTGCACGTGCAGCGCGAGGGCGTCCTGCAGCTTCAGTCCGGCTCGGTGATCTCCAAGCGGCGGAACCAGGCCTTCAACTGGGACGCGATCGTCAAGGGCGTCCTCCGCGCCGGGTCGGACGACCGCCCCGTCCGCCGCGACGCCGTGGTCGGCCTGAGCGCCAAGGACTACGTGGGCGACATCGTCGACCTGCGCGAGTACGGCAGCCGGCTCGGGCTGAAGGTCGAGGGCGGCGGAAAGGTCGAGGTCCACCGCGCGGGCGGCAGCGAGGCACGGCTGGTCTTCCAGTGGCACGGCATCGACCTTGACGTCCTCCGCGAGCCGCCCCAGAACCCCGGCAGCCGCGGGTACGACAACTGGAAGCGGGCCATCGAGGGCGCCAAGAGCTTCCCCCGCACCGTCACGCTGGACTTTCCGGCCGACCTGCCGCTGGAGCACGTGGCCTTCGACGACATCCGCCTCGGCGGCATCCAGGGGGTGACGGCCGAGCAGGTCGCCGGGTGGAAGGACATCGAGTGGCGCGCCCGCAACCAGGGCGCGCCCGAGTGGCTTACCGTCCCCGGCGACTGGTACGCCGAGGTGGTCTGCCGTCAGGGCTGGCCGACCGTGGCGATTCCGCCGGGCAAGCCGCTGATGCTGGAGCTGAGGTCGCCGAGCCTGGGCGCGGCCGTCCGCTACACCACCGACGGCTCGGAGCCCACGAGTCAGAGCCCCGAGGCCGACGGGCCCGTCAGGATCGACGCCACCACCACCGTCCGCGCCCGGGCGTTCGTGGGGGGCAAGGCGAAGGGCAAGGGCCTCCGCGTGGACTGCCTCAGCCCGGACAAGCCCATCCCGGCGGTGAAGGGCGGCGGGAAGCCCGGCCTGACGTTCCGCGCCGGCGCCTGGCGCGAGGACGACGGCCAAGGCCGGGTGACCGGCAAGACCGAAGGCACCGCCCCGGCCACGGGAACCGTCGAGAAGCTCACGGGCAAGCCCGCGGAGCAGTACGGCGCCGGGGGAAACCAGGTGGCGGAGCTTTCGGGCTTCCTCACGACCCCGGCCGAAGGGTCGTACGAACTGTGGCTCACCACCGACTTCCGCCCAACGGCGGAGGTGTTCCTCGGTGGGGTTCGCGTGCTGTCGACCAACAGCCGCTCGAAGAGCGACAGCTGCCGGATTGCTCTGGCGAAGGGCGCGCACGAGCTGCTGGTCCGCTTCCGCCGCACGTTGTGGGGTTCGGGCGAATGTAAGCTGGAATGGAAGAGCCCCACGATCGCGCGGCAGGAGGTCCCCGCGGGCGCCTACAGCCACTGACCCCCCGCCGCCCCCGCGACACCCGAAACCACGAGGAAGCGCCGTATGCCTCGCCGCGGAT
>CAZMDT010000173.1:0-3494 GCA_964564965.1 uncultured Planctomycetaceae bacterium
TGACGGGCCGCGGGGTGAAGCAAGCGCCGCGCGGCTGCGCCCCGCTGGCCGGCCGCACGCCGCCGCGATGGCGAAGGCCCTCAGCGCCGCCCCACGATCCGCCCGGCGAGCCGCCGCACGCGCCCCAGCGACGCCAGGACGAGCCACCGCTCGCGCGGGGTGAACAGCGTCCGGGAGGCGAGTCCGGTCGCCGCGAGGAGGCCCCAGATGACGGCCACCGCCCACCCGGGCAGGGCCATCCCCGCCGCCAGCAGCCCCGGGGCAAGCAGCACGGCCCACGTCGCCGCACCCAGCCGGACGCGGGCGAGGAGGAAGTAGGCGGCCGCCACGGCGCACGAGCCGGCGTACATGCCGACGCCCGCCGCCCAGGCCGCGCCTTCCGGCGCGTAGGCGAAACGCGGCATCCACAGCCACGCGAGGACGGCGTTCGCCGCCCCGCCCGCCGCCGCCGCCAGGGCGATCGCCCACGGGCGCTCGTGGAGCTTCGCCACGATGGTGAGCACGGCGGCGTGGGCCGATGCCTCAAAGAACATCAGTAGCCCCCCGAGGACCGGCAGCCCGTGGCGGAAGCTCCGCGGGAGCACGTGCACCCACAGCGGAGCGGCCGCGTACACGATCATCGTCAGCGTCATGACCGCCAGCGCCACCGCCTTGTACGACGCCTCGAGCACGCCCACGGCCGTTCGACGCCGCCGCGACTCCCACCGCTTCACCACGTGCACCAGCAGCACCGCCCAGGCGGCGCTGGCGAGAAAGAGCATCGGCTCGGCGAGGCGCAGGAAGACGCCGAAGATGCCGGCCTCGCCCTGGTCGCCGGGGCCCCGGTAGACGGCGTAGAAGCTGACGTACTCCGCGGCAAGCCACAGCAGGTTGGCCGCCATCGCGACGATGCCGAAGCGGACGATCCGCCCGAAGACGCGGGCGGTGTGGGGCTCCGACGGCTCGCGCAGAGGCCCGGGGCGCCCCAGGGGCGCGGGGGCCTCCTCCGGCCCGAACCCGGCGGCGGCCCCTCTCGAACGCTGCGCGATGCCAACGTGCAGCAGCGCCATCCCGGCCGCCAACGACACCGCCAGCGACGCGAAGTGGGCCGCGAGAATCATCAGGCTGCTGGCCGAGGCCGTCAGGGCGGCGCCTCCCAGCACCACGAAGACCACGCCGAAGAGCACCTCGACGGCGGCGAGCAGCCGATAGACGCGCAGGCCCGCCATGAAGCCCACCATGTTGAGGTAGAGCGTCAGGAGGAAGGCGTTGGCGAGCGCGGCGGCGCAGAGGGCGAGCAGCCGGTCGTGGCCGGCGCCGGCGGCCCCGGCGTGTGCGCCCCTCAGCAGGCGCGTGAGCGCCGGGGAGGCGAGCAGCCCCGCCGCAAGCATCGCCGCGGCACAGACCGCCACGCCCACCCGCACGCGCCGGTAGAACTCGCGGAGCATCCCGCGGGTCTCGTAGAAGGCGACGTACCGCCGCAGGCCGTTGCTCGTGCCGAGCGTCATCAGCGGGGCCGCCAGCGAGAACACCATCACCGCCACCCACCACAGCCCCAGCTCCGCCCGCGCGTCGGCCAGCAGGTACGCGAACAGCAGCATGCGCAGCAGCCCCAGCGCCTTCTGGAACACCACGGCGGGGACGTACACCCCCATCGAGTCGGCGAGGCCGCCGACGGTCAGTAGGCGCCGCACCCACGACATGGCGTTCTCCCAGGCGCGGGCCGGGCGGATGGGGTGAGGATGGCTCCCGGTCGACGCAACGGCGCGATTGTACCCACGGACGCGCCCCGCCGCGACCGCTACCTCACGGTGGCAATAAAGGCGTCGGCGTGGTGGCGCCTGACGCCCGGCAGGGCGGCCTCGGCTTCCTGAAACGTCGCGTAGCGCCCCACGAGCAGGAGGAACCACAGCTCGCCGTCGCGGCTTTCGGCGCAGACCTCCGCCGCCCTGCCCGCGTTCCGCAGCACCTCGGCGGCCTTGTCGGCCAGCGCCTTCTGCTGGAACGCCCCGGCCTGGACGCTCCAGGCCCGGCACCGCGCATGCCGGGCCGCACGCTTCGCCAGCTCGGTGCCCTCGAAGGCGTACATGACGCGGTCGAAGTGAACGTCGGCGTCCTGCCATCGCCCCTGCCGCTGAAGCACGCAGCCGAGGCGGTAGTGCACGTGATCGGCGGGCGGCTTGCCCAATTCGGTGCGCGGGAGGGCATCGCGGTACATGGCGTCGGCGCGGGTGAGGTCGCCGCGCTCGTAGGCGAGGTCGCCCAGGGCCACGATCGCGCCGAGCCTTATCCGCTCGTGCCGCGTGTGCCGCAGCGCCTCGGCGAGGTCGCGCTCCGCCCCCGTCCGATGCCCCATGCGGTACTTCGCCAGCCCGCGGACATAGTAGGCCTCGTCGGCCCGCCGGCTGGAGGCGTTGTCTCGGAGGAAGGCATCCATGCTGCCGACCGCGCCGACGTCGTTGCCCTGCTCGTAGGCCCGCTGGCCACTGTCGAGGAGCTGCTGGGCCTGGGGGCTGAGGGCAGCGTTGCAGCCGATCAGCCCGGAGGCAAGCAGCAACACCGCCGTGTGCCTCGCCGCTCCGCGCATGGGGATTCTCCTCGCGCCTGCCTGCGGGGGCGCGGCCCGACCGTCCAGCAGTCTACTTCGACGGTTAGGCGCGAGCCACTTGAGGCAATGCCCCGCGAGCCCTGCTGATGGCCTCCCCGAGGGGACGAAGACCCCGACCGCCCGTCCTACGACGCCAGGGCCGCCCGGCATTCATCCAGGAGGCGGTTGACCTTGAACGGCTTGAGCAGGACGGCGGCCAGACCCTCCTGCCCCGCCCGGACGACCGAATGGTGAGGGTCGTATCCGAAGGCGGTCATGAGGACCACGGGGGTGTCGGCGCGGGCCTGGCGCGCCGCGGCAAAGACCTCGTAGCCGTTGGCGCCGGGCATCTTGATGTCGGAGACCACCAGGTCGTAGGGCTTCTGCTCGATGAGCCGCAGAGCCTCGGTGCCGTCGCCGGCCACGTCGACCTCGCAACCGTGCGCCGCCAGAACGTCGCCGACCGTCTCGCGGATGAGCTCCTCGTCATCGGCGACGAGCACTCTCTTGCCGGCGAGGACGGGGTCGGGGGCAAGTCCCGGGGCGGGCGGGGCGCCCAGGACGCCCGTCTGCGGGGCCTCGCTGAAGTCCTTGACGGCCTTGCGGGCCTGGGAGGCGCGGTCGATGATGGCGTTGAGGCGCTTGCGGAGGTCGTCGATGCCAATGTAGTCCTCCATCAGCTCGGAGGACTCGCTGATGATGTCGTTCAGCGGCCCGGCCAGCTCCGCGAGGATGGACCCGCTGACCTCCGTGCAGACGTGGCGCCGCTCGTGCACCAGCAGGTTGAGGATGTGCAGCGCCAACGCCACGTAGTTCGCGAAGATCTCGGCGAACTGGCGGTCCTCCTCCACGAAGGCGCCCACGCGGTCGGACTCGACGTTCAGCACGCCGATCACCTTGTCATGCAGTCGAAGCGGCACGGTCAGGC
>CAZMDT010000173.1:3504-6575 GCA_964564965.1 uncultured Planctomycetaceae bacterium
GTCGCGGCGACATAGCCGCAGATGCCGTTGTCCTCCGGCCTGGCGAAGAGCTGGTAGTTGCCCGTTTCCTCGTCGAGACCCTCGGCGATGATCAGGTCGAGCCGGTTGGTGCGCCCGTCCAGCAGCAGGACGGCGAAGTGCTGGTAGTCGAGGACGTCGCGGCTGTAGCGGATGATCCGCTCCTCCAGCATGCGGAGCCGCTCGTGGGCCGTCCGCTCGCCCGCGGCGTCCTCCTCCAGGCGAACCAGCTCCCGCCCGGCCTGGTCGATGGCGTTGAGCTTCTGCTGCTGCCGCCGCTGGCTCGTGGCGTCGACCACGACGGCCACCACCTGACGCAGCAGCCCCTGACGGTCGCGGACCGGCGAGCAGATGACCTCGTAGTAGGTGCCGTGCTCGGGCATGAGGCTGAAGCGCCTGCCGCGCTCGCGGTCGGGCGGGCGCGCTGAGGCGAGTTCCTCATACGCCTGGGCACAGAGCCTCCTGAGGGCGTCGAGAACGGCCGGCGAGAAGTCGCGCAGTCGGCGGTTCGCCCAGACCATCTCCCCCTTCGGGCCCACCACGCACACGCCGTCGCCGAGCTTGTCAAGCACGATGGCCGCGTGCTGGGTGACCACCCCGCGCTCCAACGGAAGGAAGTCGGCCGTCTCCGCCAGGACCACGTCGAATTCGCCCTTGCAGACCCTATCGACGGCGCCGTCGAACTCGTCGACGACCTCGATGTCGAAATGCTCCCGGAGCAGGTCGAGAATGCCGGCCGCTTCGAGCACGGGCCCGCGAAGGACGAGCAGCTTCCGGATGTCGGTTCTCTGTACCATGGCGTCCCGCCGATCCGCTCGGCGAGCTTGGCTAGTTAACTATTCTATTAATAGTCTAGGATTGCATCAAGCCCAATGCCCCTCAATCTCCCTGCGGAGCCCGGCGATCAGGGCATCGGCCACAGCTTCCGGATCGGCCGCCGACTCGCTCAGCCGCCTCAGCGCCGTGCCGTCAGGCCGGGCGATCATCGCCAGGCCGCGCCACTCGCCGGCTGCGCGGGCAACGTGCACCGCGATGCACGTGTGGCAGTCGGCGCCGACGGCCGCCAGCACACGCCGCTCGGCCAGCAGGCGGACGTGCGTCCCGGGGTCGTCGATGGCAGCGGCGATCTCGGCGGCCTCGTCGTTGGCCCGGGCGATCTGAACGGCCAGCACGCCCTGCCCGGCGGCCGGGGTGCGCTCTGCGGGCCCGAAGGGAAACACGCGGCCGCGGTGCTTCTCGGCGAGGCCGCTACGGACCAGCCCAGCCAGCGCGAGCACGAGGGCGTCCAGGCGCTCCTGACCGGCGGGCGGGGACAGTAGCCCGGCGACGCGGGTGTCCACGTTGCCCCGCACCGAAACGATGACCACATCGTGGCGCATCGCCAGGAGCTGAGCCCGCCGGCGCAGGCTGTTGGTGCCGATCGTGGCCCCTGCGGGGAGCTGCGCAAGCGGCCCGGCCGCCGAGACAAGCGCATCTCGCGCGTCGCCCGCCCGCGGGGTGGCGGCAATGGCGAGGTCGTCGGCCATGTCGACCGGGAGGTCCTTCGCCGAGTGGACGGCCAGGTCCAGCTCGCCGCGCCGCAGGCGGGCTTCCAGCTCGGCCGTGAAGAGCCCCTTTCCTCCGGCCTCGCGCAGGGGGCCGGGGGTGCGGTCCCCCCGGGTGACCACAGGCACAAGCGTGAAGTCCAGACCGGCGTGGGCGGCCCGCAGGGCGTCGGCGACGAGGCGGCTCTGCGCCATGGCGAGCGGGCTGCGGCGGGTGCCGATGCGCAGGGCCATCGCGGGGCGTCACTCCGGCCCCCAGGCGCCGCCCTCGCGGGCCTGCTGGGCCAACCTGAACTTCAGCCGGGCCGACGACAGCGCCTCCTGGCGGCGCACAGACTCCTCGTGCGTGTCGCGCGGCATGCGCCGGGCGGCCTGGATCTCCTCCCAGATTCGCTCGGGGTCGAGGTCGGCCGCCAACGACGCCTCCTCCGCCAGAACCATCAGCCCGCGCTCGTCGAACCGCGCCGTCCCGCCGCTGACGTGGTATAGCGTCTGCTCGCCGTCCGGGCCGGTCACAATCAGCGGCCCCGCGCCAAGCTGGACAACGCCCGGCGCCCGGTTCGCCATCACGCCCACCATGCCGTCGGCGGCGGGGAACGTAACGCTGAGGGCCTCGGCGTCGGCCGTCGTCCCGTGCGGTGTGACCAACTCGCAGTGAAACGGCTTGTGCTCGGGCGGCATCTGTGTGTGCGGCGGGGCGCGGCAGCGCCGGCCCTGACGGCCGGGCGCTAGCTGTATTGCTCGTAACAGACGATCTCGGCCAGCGGCTTGCGGCTCTTGCTGTGCGGGCTGACGGCGGGGTAGCCCAAGGCCAGCAGCTCGACGATCTTGGCCGAGGGAGGCACGGCGAGCAGCTCGCGGCAGGGGTCCTGCGGGAAGTGCCCGATCCAGCAGGTTCCGAGCCCCTCGGCGATGGCAGCGAGCGTCATGTGGTCGATGGCGATCGCGCAGTCGACGGGGTCAGCGGGCACGCCGCAGTGCATGACGTAGTCCGGCGAGGAGCCCACGACCGCCAGCACCACCGGCGCCTGGGCGAGGAACCCCTGCCCGGACAGCTCGGCGATCCGCTTCCGCCGGGGCGCCTCGCGGACGACGATGAACTTCCACGGCTGGCGGTTGCGGGCCGAGGGGGCGATCCGCCCCGCCTCCAGCACGCGGTTCAGCTTCTCATCCTCGACCGGGCGGTCCTGGTAGGCCCGAACGCTGAACCGCCCGCGGATGGCCTCATAGACGTCCATGGTTGCACTGGGCTCCCGGCGGGCGCGCGCCAGCGCGCGGCCGCGCTTCCCCCCTCCGCCCGCGCCTTAACGGCCCATCGCCGGGCCGCACCGAATCCGCGACTACTTGTTTTCCTGCGGCGGCGCCGCCGTGACGCCTTTGCCCTCGCCCGGAAGCTTCGGCGGGTAGCACGCCAGCAGGGCGCTCACGAAGGCCACGGTGAGGCCGACGGTGTCGAACACGCGGTTGACGATTTGCAGGCCTTCGTACCTCACGGCCCCGCCGACGACG
>CAZMDT010000174.1:0-6561 GCA_964564965.1 uncultured Planctomycetaceae bacterium
AGGAGAGCTTCAAGACTGCTGGCACACTTGCCGCCGCCGGGGTGGAAGTAGCCCTCGGGATGGACGAGGTTGGGGATGCCGCGGTAGTTGCCCTTCGCGCCGCCGCCGGGGTGGAAGCCGAGCCAGTCCTTGCCGTCGCGGTCCTCCAGGCTGGCGAAGCCCGCGCCCTGCTTGTGGTAGTACCACGTCAGGTCGGGCGCGGCGATCTTGAAGCTCTCCTGGCCCTCGTGGGGCACCTTGTCGGTGAGGGCCACCAGCGGCCTCTCGCCTTCCGGGCCCCAGCAGGTGACCTTGGCCCCGGGCGCCCTGGCGGATCCCGGGCGGAAGTACACGTCGAAATGCCGCGTGGCGTCCCGGGCCATCGTGCCCTTCATCCGGATGACCAGCGTGCCGGCCGCCGCTCCGGACGCCTGCGCGTCGAACTGCCACAGCACCTTCGCGTCGACGACCTCTCCCCGGGCATCGATCTCGACGACGCTGAGGTCCGGCACGTCGGCGCGCCCCGCCGCACCCGCCTGCTTGAGAAGCGCCCCGAAGTCGATCGGCACCTCGGCCGGGCGGTCATAGCGGGTGTATCCGGCCGCGTCGACCGCCACCCGGGCGCGGCACCCCCGCGCCGCGTCGGGCCAGTCGGCCGGCTGAGACGCGGCCGCGCCGGCCAACGCGCCGATGGCAATCGCCACGATAGCCAGCCGCATCAACGCGTGCATGACATGTCTCCTATGCGGTTCACGGTGCGAATGCTAAGGCCGAGCGCCCCGCGCAGCCAGCGCGTTTCTGGCAAGCTTTATCCCCCCGAATTGCCCTGACGATGGTACAATATGGGTGATAACGCCGGTGCAGTTCGTGCTTGGCGAGTTCTGGAGGAGAGACGAATGAGGGACACAATGCGCACACGGTTCATGCCGGCCGCCCTGTGTGGGCTGCTGCTCGCGATCGCCGGGCCGCTCTGGGCGGGCGAACAAGAGGACCTTAAGGAGATGCTGGGCGCGGACTACGACGGGGCGAAGGTCGTGGGCACGCGCGGCGGGAGCGTGGTGTGGGCGTACCTGAAGGCGCCGAAGCTTTACACGCTGGCGCAGTTCCCGCCCGCCTCCAACTGGATGAAGGGCCTCGGGCGCCCGTCCTGGTCGCCCGACGGCAAGCAGGTCGTCGTCGCGTACGGCGGCAAGGCCCGCCTGATCGACGTGGAGACGAAGGAGAGCCGCCAGATCATCACGGACGAGGAGTTCATCTGCACGCCGAAGTGGTGGGTGGACCCGGCAACGGGCGAGTTCTGCATCGTCTACAAGACGTCGAACGGGAAGAACGTGTACGGCCCGAACACCGACCGGGGCCAGGTCGGGCGGACCATGCTCTACCGCCTGGCCACCGGCAAGAAGACGGAACTGCTGGGATTCCCGTGCGACGGCGGGCTGTCGATGGACGGCACGCACCTCGGGGAGGCGTACGCGCAGCTCGTGGTGTTCGACCTGGTCCGGAACAAGGCGCACATCCTCATCGACGGCGATCAGGCGTGCAACCCGAGCATCAGCCCGGACAACACGTACCGGATGATGTACACCCCCACCCAGCACGAGCGCATCGCCATCCGCAGCAAGGACGACAAGGAGGTCTGGCGCATCGCCCTGCCGGAGCGCGCCGAGCAGTGGCAGAACCCGCGCTGGTCGCGCCACCCGAACTTCGCCATCGCCGCCGCGCGGTTCCTCGGGCAGTACAAGCTCGTCCTCATCCGCCTCGAGCCGAAGGCGACGCAGGTGCTGTTCACCTTGCGGTCGGGCTGGCTGCGCCCGGATCTGTGGCTGCCGTCGGCGGCGGTCGAGCGGGCGGCGACGAAGCCCGCGGGCGAGGCCGGCAAGGCGGCGGCCGTCAGCGCGGCGGGCGAGACGAAATAGGCGCAGGCCTCGCCGCCGCGCCCAGGACCCGCCCGCCCCGCAGCCCCGGGCGGCGCGGCGCGCGATGGCGCCGGCACCAGTGCGCGACGGCGTCCTGGATGCGCTTGAACTGCTCGCCGGTGTCGATGAGCCCCCAGGTGACGTCGGACCGCGATTCGAACGTCTCCACGTCGACCACGACGATCCCGAGCAGCACGTTGACGTGCAGGCCGCTCACGTCGATCAGGCGCCCCTCCTGCCCGCGGAGCCGCTCCGATGCCTCGTGCCCGCACAGCAGCACCGTGTACGTCCCCAGCCGCCTCGGCCAGGGGAAGCCCGGATAGCGCCGCCGCAGGCCCCGTCGCAAGCGGCTGACAAACCCGGCGGCCTCCTCGCCATTGCGGATAGGCGGCGGCAGATGGGCGACGGCACAGAGCAGTTGCCTCGGCTCGCGGGGCGTGGCCAGCACCGTCCTGATGTGCAGGTCGCCCGCCCAGTGGTTCTCGGCCTCCCGGTAGCCGAAGGCCGCCAGGCGCCCTTTGAGTGTCTGGATCAACTCGGCCGTGGCGTTCATCGCCTCTGCCCTTCCGTGCTCCCGCTGCGGCGGGGCCCGGCGCCCCGCTCACTATGTAAGACGCCGCCGGCGCCAAACGGTTTCGAGGAAGTGGCGATTTCCTCCCCGACGGCGACTTCCCTTCGCCCCGCGGCCGCCGGGGGCGTCGCGTCTATAATGGCGTGGCCGGCACCGGGCCGGCGTGAAGACACAGTCTTCCGCCACAGGGAGAGAACGATGAACCGCATGTTGACGCCGTTTCTCGTCGCGGGACTACTCGCCGCCGGATGCGCAACGGGCACCGGCGACAACGGCCGCATCCACAACACGCCGTCGGCGGCCATGACGGGCCCGGCGGCCACGATCACGAAATACAGCGAGCCGGTGACGCTGCTGGGGGCCTCGCTGCGCGCGGGCGAGGAGGCGCCCGACGTGCCCCTGGTCACGCGGCGCCTCACCGACGTGCGGATCGCCGATTTCCGCGGAAAGGTGCTTGTCGTCTCGTCGGTGCCGTCGCTCGACACGCCCGTCTGCTGCAGCCAGACCATCAAGCTCAACCGCCTGGCCCGCCGGATGGGCAGCGACCTCGTCGTCGTAAGCGTCAGCATGGACCTGCCGTTTGCCCTGGATCGCTACGCCAGCAAATACGACGTTCACGACGTCCAACTGCTGACGGACTACCACTACCGCAGTTTCGGCGAGGCGTACGGGGTGAGGATGAAGGACAGCAGCCTGCTCGCGCGGGCGGTGTTCGTGATCGACCGCGAGGGCGTCATCCGGCATCTGGAGCTCGTCGGCGACCTCGCCAACGAGCCGGACTACCGCCCCATCGTCGATACGGTGAAGGAACTGCTGGGCCTGAAGTAGCGGCGCCGCCCCGCGGCACGTCTGCCGGTCGCCGCGAAGTCTATCCGTCGCTTTCCTTGTAGAGAATCGGCAGCTCGAGGTACCACGCCTCGCTGACGAAGCCCAGGCCGCGGATCGCGTCCATCACTTCATCCGTCGGCGCCTGGTCCAGGTTGATGCCCACCATGGCCGTCCCCAGCCGGCGCTTCCGAGAGAACGTCATGTCGGCGATGTTGATGTTGCTGTTGCCGAAGACCGAGCCGTAGCGCCCGACGACGCCCGGGCGGTCCTCGTTCACCATGATGACCACGTGCCCTTCGGGCTTGAGCTCCATGCGGTACCCGTCGATGGCGATGACGCGCGGGAAGCGGCTGCCGAAGATCGTACCGACCGCGGTCCGGTCGCGCTGGTCGCTGTGGACGGCGACCTGCATCAGGTTGCTGAACTCGCGGACCTTGGCCGAGGTGATCTGCTCGACCTCGAGCCCGCGCTCGCGTGCCAGAACGGGGGCGTTGATGACGTTGACCGGCTGCTCAATGTGTGGCTGGAGCAGCCCGACGAGCAGGTAGGTGGTGATGGGCGTGACGTTCATTTCGGAGATGGCGCCGCGGTAGACGACCTCGACCTTGCGCAGGGCACCGGGCGTGATGGCGGCCAGGATCGTCCCCAGGCGCGTCGCCAGCTCGGCGTAGGGCTGGAGCGTCTCCGGCAGCGCCTTGTCGAAGCCGGGGGCGTTGATGGCGTTGCGGACCTCGCCGCCGCGCAGCGCCTCCACGAGCTGCTGTGCCGCCTCCAGCGCCACCTGCTCCTGCGCCTCTTCCGTGGAGGCGCCCAGGTGCGGCATCGCCAGCACGTTCGGGTGAACGATGAGCGCCTTCTCCGCCTCGGTGTCGGGGGGCTCCTTCGTATACACGTCCAGCGCCGCCCCGGCGATCTTCCCCGCCTCAAGCGCCGCCAGCAGCGCCGCCGGCTCGATGATACCCCCGCGCGCGGCGTTGATCACCCGCACCGTCGGCTTCATCACCGCGAACTGCGCCGCGCCGATCATCCCCAGCGTGTCGGGGCTCTTCGGCACGTGGACCGTCAGGTAGTCTGCCCGCTTGCAGATCTCCTGGAGGTCCTTGACCATCTCGACGTCGGGCTCCGGCTGGCCGGCGAAGAACGGGTCGTAGCCGAGGACGCGCATCTCGAGCGCGGCGGCCCGTTCGGCAACGGCGCGCCCGATGCGCCCCATGCCGATGATCGCCAGCGTCTTGCCGGCGAGCTGCGTGCCCTGGTACGCCTTGCGATCCCACTTCCCCGCCCGAAGCGAGGCGTTCGCCGGCGCGATCTTCCGCGACAGCGCCATCATCAGCGCCAGCGTCAGCTCCGCCGTCGACAGCGTGTTGCCCCCCGGCGTGTTCATCACGATCACGCCCTTGCTCGTCGCCACCGGCACGTCGATGTTATCGACGCCCACCCCCGCCCGCGCGATGCCGCGCAGCCTGCCCGGCTCCGCCAGAACGTCGGCCGTCACCTTCACGCCCGACCGCACGATCAGCCCGTCGTACTCGCCGATTGTCTTTGCCAGCTCCTCGGCCGGCACGGGGCGGTTGTCCGGCAGGCCGACTTCCACGTCGTCCTGCGCCTGAAGCCAGTCGACGCCGACCTGGCTGAGCTTGTCTGCCACGAGGATCTTCATGGGTCTCTCCAGTCCTTATCCGCGGATTTCACGGACTCCGCGGAGTCCGCGGGGGCGACGGTTCGCCCGTCTCGCTTCTGCGAAATCTGCGCAACCTGCGAGTGCTTCCCCGGGCCTGTCCGACCCGTGGGCTATCGCCAGTCCTTGAGCACCTTGACGGCCGCGGCGACGCCGGCGCCGATGGTCACCTTCGCCCCGCACTCGGCGAGGGCGTATTCGATCGCCGCGATCAGCCCGATGGTGTCCAGCGGGTCGACGTAGCCCATGTGCGAGATCCGCATGATCTTGCCCTTCAGGTCGTCCTGCCCGCCGGCCACCGACGCCCCGTAGCGCGTCTCGAGCGTCTTGCGGAACGCGTCGTCGACGCCCTCCGGGTATAGAATCCCCGTCACCGAATCGCTCGGGCGCTTTGAGAACACCTTCAGCCCGAGCGCCTCGGCGGCCGCGCGCGCCGCCTTCGCCAGAAGCGCCGTCCGCGCCCAGACCGTCTCGATGCCGATGGCGTTGATCGTGTCCACCGACACCTTCAGCCCGCGGATGAGGCTCACCGGGCCGGTGTACGGCGTGTCGGTCTTGGCCAGCGACTTCCGGTATGCCTTCAGGTCGAGGTAGAAGCACGGCGCCTTGATGGCGTCGATGCACTTCCACGCCTTGTCGCTGACGGACACCATGGCCAGGCCCGGCGGCAGCATGAACGCCTTCTGGCTGCCGGCGCCGACGATGTCCACGCCCCACTCGTCGGTCTTCAGCGGCAGGCAGCCCGCCGCGGTGATGCAGTCGGCGATCAGGATGGCGTCCGTGGCCCGCACGACCTTCGCGATCGCCTCCAGGTCGCACGCCGTCGCCGTGGAGGTCTCGCTGTAGACCGTCACCACCGCGCCGTACTCGCCCGTGGCCAACTTCTGGCGAACCAGCTCCGGCTCCAGCGCCGTGCCCCACGCCAGCTGCACCTCGTCCACCTTCAGCCCGTAAACCTTCGCGACTTTCACCCACCGCTCGCCGAACTTGCCCCCGTTCGATACCAGCACCTTCTTGTCGCGCGGCACGGCGCAGGCGATCGCCGCCTCCATCCCCGCCGTGCCGCTGCCCGCGATCGTGATCACGTCGTTCGACGTCATCAGGATCTTCTGGAGGCCCGCGGTGACCTCGGCGAACATGTTCCGGAACCGCTCCGTGCGGTGGTGGAAGATCGGCCGAGCCATCTCCACCAGGACCTCCGGCGGTACGTCCGTCGGACCGGGAGTAAACAGACGGGACTTCATCATGGGAGGGCTCCCTACCTGTGGGTCAGGCGGCAGGTACAAGCCGGCAGAGCCGCAGCCCCTTGCTACGGTTGCCTCCGGCCGCGTTTATCCTTAGTCCAGGGCGCCGGCCGATCACGAGCGTTCGGCTGAAGCGCCGGTCAGCTATTGATGATACGCTCGCTTACCCCAGGCGTCAACCGGCTTTGCCGGGCGGAATCGCGATTTTCTTGCCTCGGGCGATGCTCAGGTGAATACCCTAGTTTTCTCTGTTTTCGGCTGAAGTTTCGGGCGCCGTCCGCCGATTCTTGCTACTGGTGATAGCCAATGTCGCGGGAGGTGCTCCGATCGGGTCGGGCCGGAACC
>CAZMDT010000175.1:0-6560 GCA_964564965.1 uncultured Planctomycetaceae bacterium
ATCCCCTGCATCCCTGCTGAAAGCTGTCAGTCGTTCAGCATATCGGACAGTTTCTTCAGGTGGGTCAGGAGCCATTTGACCTTGCGGTCGATCATCTGGAGGAAGGGGTATCCTTCCATTCGTCCGAAGCTGCCGGTGGCGGCGATGGGCAGGACGGCCTCGGCGATCATGGCCTCGCACATGAGGTATGGAATCGCCTGGATCTCGGCCTGCGAGATCACGTTGACGGAGTCATAGCCGAGCAGGAACCGCTTCAGCCGGTTCTCGTCCGGCTGGTCGGGCCACTTGGACGGATCGTCGCCCCCGCCGAGAATGGAGAACTGCAGCGCCCCGTTGGCCATGTCGATCGCGCGCTGCTGCAGCCGGGCCGAGTCGTAGTCGATTACCGCCACCACGTGCCGCTCGCTGAACAGCATGTTGCCCGGGTGCCAGTCGGCGTGGACGATCTGGACCTCCCAGCCGGACAGGCCGGCCGTGTCGGCGGTCTTGGCGCACTGCCGGTACTCCGACTCCAGCGAATCGATGGTCTGCGAGACGACCTCGGCGGAGGGGCGCCCCTCCGCCGGCAGCGACCCGACGGTGTTGCGGATCGCCTGCTGGATGGCCGGGGCGTCGTGGTAGCTGCCGGTGGGCGGCTTGTACTCGCTCTGGAAGTCGCGCATGAGCTTGTGGTACAGGCCCAGAATCCGCCCCGCGTTGAACGTCGCGTCCAGCGAGCCGTCGTAGTTCTCGCCCTGGATGTACTCGAACATCTCGTAAATGCGGGAGTTCCACACGAGCATCGAGTTGTTGCTGTTGCGCGTGCCGATCAGGTGCGGCAGGGGGAAGTTCTGGCCGGCGAGGTGGAGCTGGATCTGGTGCGTGAAGGCGACCTTCTGGAGGTTGTCTTTGCCCACGCTGCGGCGCTTGAACAGGAACTTGCCCCGCTGCGAGTCGATGACGACCTTCGGGGCGCGCCGCGAGCCGCGCACGAACTCCTGGATGTTCCGGATGGTCCCGAGGTCGTAGTGGCTCAGCGCAAGCGCCAACTCTTCGGTGCCGAATTTCTCGCGATCTGTGGCCATCTCACTGCCTGACAGCGCCGTCGCAGCGGCTGACCGGCCAATCTTACCCCGGTCCCCGGGTTTGTCAAAGGCCATCGCGCGAAAACCCGTCCGCTTGGCCCCGCCCGCCGAACGGGCATATAATCCGCCGGCCATGCGAATCCTCGCCACGGCCGACCTGCACTACGATATCCGCCGGTCGCGCGGGCCCACGCGCGACGTGGCCCGCCGCGCCGTCGAGCTCGGCGGCGACGCGCTCGTGCTCGTGGGCGACACCGCCGGGGCCGACCCGGGCACCTTCCGCGAATGCCTGGAGCTGTTCGACGCCTTCCCCGGCCGGAAGCTGCTCGTCCCCGGCAACCACGAGTTGTGGTGCGCGGACCGCGAGACGTCCATCGACCGGTACGAACGGATCATTCCCGAACAGGCGGCCGCCGCGGGCTTCAGCATGCTGGACCGCGCGGCGGTGGTCATGGGGGAGGTGGGGCTGGCGGGCTCGATGGGCTGGTACGATTACTCGTTCCGCGATGACGCCCTGGGCATCCCGCTGCCGTTCTACCGGGCGAAGGTGGCGCCCGGCGCGGCGGCGTACGTCGGCGGGCACGACCGGCTGCTCCACGAGCACCGCGACGAGCTGACCGACAGGCATTACGCCATCACCACGCGGTGGATGGACGGCGCGCACGTCCGGCTGGACATGCCCGACGAGCGGTTCGCCCGGCGGCTGGCGGACGCCCTGGCGGAACAGCTTCACGAGCTGTCGGGCAAGGTCGCCCGGATCGTCGCGTTTGTCCATCATCTGCCGTTTGCGGAGCTGCTGCCTCGCGGCCGGCCCGATAAGTTCGCCTTCGCCTCCGCCTACATGGGCTCGGCGTCCCTCGGCGAGGTGCTGCTGGCCTGCGGAAAGGTCAGCGACGTATACTGCGGACACTCGCACTGGCGCGCCGAGCGGCGCATCGGGCATCTGAGGGCCGTCAACATCGGCAGCACCTACGAGCAGAAGCGCCTGGAGGTGCTTGAAACATGACCCCTACAGGGACGAGGCGGGCGGCGACGGTGCTGGCGGCGCTGCTGCTGGCGGCGCCGGCATGGGCCCTTGACGACGACGATCCCCGTGTGACACCGGTCGTGCGGGCGTACCGCAAGGCCCGGCCGGCGGTGGTGAACATCTCGGCCGAACAGCTCGTGACGCCGGGCTTCGGCTTCCCGGGGTTCGGGGAAGACCCGTTCGCGGAGATCTTCCCGATGCCGTACGCGCGGCGGGTGCCCGTGAAGAGCCTCGGCAGCGGCGTGATCATCCATCCGGACGGCTACATCGTGACGAACGCCCACGTCGTGCGGCGGGCGCAGGCGATTCAGGTAACGCTGTCATCGGGGAAGGACCGCGAGGCGAAGGTCATCAGCGCGGACCCGGCGCACGACCTGGCGGTGCTGAGGATCACCGCGCCGGCCGGCGGGCCGCTGCCGTATCTGCCGCTGGGGCGCAGCGACGACCTGCTCGTCGGCGAGACCGTCATCGCCATCGGCAATCCGCTCGGCTACGCCAACACGCTGACGACCGGCGTGATCAGCGCCCTGGACCGCACGCTTGAGTTCGGCGGCGGCGTGAAGTACGCCGGGCTCATCCAGATCGACGCGCCCATCAACCCGGGCAACAGCGGCGGCCCGTTGCTTAACATCAAGGGCGAGCTCATCGGCATCAACACCGCCATCCGCGCCGACGCCCAGAACATCGGCTTCGCGATTCCCGTGGACGCGCTCGCCGAGGAGCTGGCGAGCCTGCTCGACTTCGAGCGAATGAACCGGGTGGTCTTCGGGGCGACGGTGGTGCAGCGGCACGGCCAGGCCGGCGACGAGGTCGTCGTCAAGGCCGTGGCGCCCGGCACGCCCGCGGCGAAGCGCCTCCGCGCCGGCGACCGCATCGTCGCGCTGGACGGCCGGCCCGTCAGGCAGATTACCGACTTCACCTGCGCCATGCTGACGGCAAAGGGCGGGCAGGTCGTCCGCCTTACCTGCCGGCGCGGCCAGGAGGAGTTCGTCGCCGCGGTGCAGCTTGCGGTGAAGCCCAAGCCGGACGGCGCGGCGCTGGCACGGTCGCGTCTCGGCCTGATGCTCAGGCCCATCACGCCGCAGCTCGCGCGCGACCTCAGGTTGTCCGTCGGGAGCGGACTGCTCATCGTGGACGTGGAGGCGGGCGGCCCGGCCGCGCGGCTCGGGCTGAGGCGAAGGGACATCCTGTTCCAGGTGGACCGGTTCTACCTGTCCGACCTCGAGCAGCTCGGGCAGCTCCTCGAAGACGTTGAGGCCGGCGGCAGCATCCGGATCGGCATCCTCCGGGGCAACCAGGCGGTGTGGGCGCCGATCCGCCTCCGTGCCGCGGGCGAGCCGAAGGCCGCGGAGAAGCCCGTATGAACGTCCTGATCGCACCCGACTCGTTCAAGGAGTGCCTGCCCGCCACGGAGGTGGCGGCGGCGATGGCAGCCGGCGCGCTCGAGGCCTGCCGCGACGCCGCGATCGACCTGTGCCCGATGGCCGACGGGGGCGAGGGGACCGTGACGGCGATGGTGGCCGCGACGGGCGGCCGCCTGCGGACCGCCGACGTGTTCGACCCGCTCGGGGCGCCCGTGCGGGCGCACTTCGGGCTGCTCGGGCGGCGCGCCGGCGCGGGGCTGCCCGGCGAGGTCGGCCTGTCGGAGGCGATGATGGCCGTCCGCGGCGAGGCCGATGACGTCGCCGAAGCCAGCCGCGTCGCCGTCGTCGAGATGGCCGCCGCCTCCGGGCTCGCGCTCGTGCCCCCCGAGCGGCGGGACCCGCTCCACACCACCACCTACGGCACCGGGCAGCTCATCGTCGCCGCCCTCGACGCCGGCGCGCGGGAGATCATCGTCGGCATCGGCGGCTCGGCGACGGTGGACGGCGGCTGCGGCTGCGCCCAGGCGCTCGGCGTCCGCTTCCTCACTGCCGACGGGCAGGACTGCGTCTGCGGGCTCGCCGGCGGCGGGCTGGCCGACATCGCCGACTTCAGCCTCGCCGGCCTCGACTCGCGCGTCACCGAGGCCCGCATCCGGGTGGCCTGCGACGTCACCAACCCGCTGATCGGCCCGAACGGGGCGGCGGCGGTCTACGGCCCGCAGAAGGGCGCCACGCCCGAGAAGGTCGCCATCCTGGAGGCGGGCCTGGCGCATCTCGGCGAGCTGATCGAGGCGAAGACCGGCCTCGGCGTGATCAACATGCTCGGCGCGGGCGCCGCCGGCGGACTGGGCGCGGGACTGGTGGCGTTCGCGGGGGCGAGCCTGGAAAGCGGCGTGGAGATGATCGCCCGGGCGCTGCGCCTGCCCGATCGCCTGGCGGCGACGGATCTGTGCCTCACCGGCGAGGGCCGGCTCGACGCCCAGAGCGCCGCCGGAAAGGCGGCGTTCGGCGTGGCGCAGCTCGCGCGGGCCGCGGGTGTGCCGGTGGTCTGTATTCCCGGCGAGGCCGCCGCCGACGCCCCCGCCGGCGCCTTTGACGACGTCCGCCCGCTCGTTGCCGCCGAGGTCACGCGCCGCCTCGCCCTCCAGCAGCCGAAGAGTTACATCAAACGCCGCGCCGCCGAGGCCGTCCGCGCGTTTGCCTCGCGGCCAGAGGGGCGGTAAGCTCCCGACTTCCTGATCCCGGTCGCAGCCGGGGCGCCGACGATACGCCGATGGACTACTTCGAGTACAAAGATGGCGCGCTGCACTGCGAGGGCGCAGCGGCGGCGGACATCGCCGCGGAGGCCGGCACGCCGGTCTACGTCTACTCCGCCCGCACGCTGGTGGAGCACTACCGCCGCTTCGCCGAGGCGTTCGCCGAACTGAAGCCGACCATCTGCTTCTCCATCAAGGCGCTGTCGAACCTGCACGTGCTGAGGCTGCTGGCGGCCGAGGGCGCCGGCTTCGACGTCGTCAGCGGCGGCGAGGTCGCCCGCGCCGAGGCGGCATTCGCGATGGCCTCAGGGCAAGCCCGTCGGCGGGGCTCAGGGCAAGCGGCCGACATGGGCCGCGTCGTCTTCGCCGGCGTCGGCAAGACGGACAGCGAGATTCGCGGGGCCTTGGGGGCCGGCGTGGGCCTGTTCAACGTCGAGAGCGAGGCGGAGTTCGAGAACCTCTCGCGGCTGGCGGCCGAGGGCGGCGTGCGCCCGCGTGCGGCCCTGCGCATCAACCCCGACGTCTTCGACCCCAGGACGCACCGCTACACGATCACCGGCCGGAAGGAGACGAAGTTCGGCGTGGACATCGACCGGGCCGAGGCGTTCTTCGAGCGCTTCGGGCGCGACGGGCACGTCCGCCTCGACGGCATCGACATGCACATCGGCTCGCCGATCTACTCTCCGGAGCCGTACGTCGCGGCGATCCGCAAGGCCCTCGACCTCATCGAGGCCCTCCACGCCCGCGGCCTCGAGGTCCGCCTGCTCGACATCGGCGGGGGCTACGCCGCCGACTACGACGAAGGCGCCAGCCCGCTGGCCGCGGAGTACGCCGCGGACATCGTGCCGCTTCTGGCGGGGCGGGGGCTCGAGATCGTCATCGAGCCCGGGCGCCAGATCGCCGCCAACGCCGGCATCCTCCTGACGCGCGTGCTCTACTCCAAGCAGGGCGGCGAGAAGCGCTTCGTCATCACCGACGCCGCGATGACGGACCTCATCCGCCCGGCGCTCTACGGGGCGCAGCATTTCGTCTACCCCGCCGCGCTGGGCGGCGGGCAGCCCGCGCCGCAGCGCCGGGCCGACTACCAGGCCCCCGGCGGCGTGAAGGTGGACGTCGTCGGCGGGGTGTGCGAGTCGTCCGACTTCCTCGCCCAGGACCGCGTCCTGCCGCCGGTGGGGCGGGGCGACCTGCTGGCGGTGTTCTCCGCCGGGGCGTACGGGTTCGTCATGGCCAGCCAGTACAATTCGCGTCCGCGAGCCGCCGAGGTGCTCGTCGACGGCGACCAGTGGCGCCTCATCCGCCGCCGCGAAACGTACGACGATCTGACGGCCGCCGAACTGGACGTCTGAGGGCCGGAGCCCGTGCCAATCGCACGGCCTTCGTTCGATTGGGAGTGAACTTCGCGGGCCCGCCGGCCGAATTAGATCAGGGCGGGCCGGATGTTGCTCGCCGCCCGAAGCGCCCGTGCCTGTAGTTAATATGACGACTCCCCGGCGCAAGCCGATTGGGCAGCCCATAGGGCTGCTCTCTTCTGCGCGGGGCACACATGACAGCCCGAAGCATCATCTACGTGAACGGCTTCAACCTCTATTACGGCGCTCTGCGCGGCACGGCGTCCGGCCCGGAGGGACGACACCGCGTGCGCGGGGGGAACCAACGAGAGCGCCGAAAGCGAGCGCTCCACTGTCCTCGGCCGCGGGGGCTTACGGTGCGGCAAGTGCCTGGAGTGCAGTGTGCAGCGCCTTCCCGGGCCTCATCGCGCCCGCAAAAGACATGGGGCAGAGCTCATGGCCGAACTTGAGGGCGAGCGGCTTGAAGAACGCCTCGAATCGCTTCAGCGTGTCATCGG
>CAZMDT010000176.1:0-6517 GCA_964564965.1 uncultured Planctomycetaceae bacterium
GAACGCGCACGTGTCGCCGTCCCACTGGGTGATGGCGTCCTCGCTGTCGGCCTGTCGGCAGAGCGGCACGAGCCTCTCCAGCGGCTCCTGGGCGACGATGACGCCCGCGGCGTGCACCCCCGCGTGGCGCGGCAGGCCCTCCAGCGCCCGCCCCGTGTCGATCAGCTGGCGGACCTGCTCGTCGCGGTCGTAGAGCTCGCGAAGCTCCGGCTCGGTCTGCAGCGCGCTGTCGAGCGTGACCTTCAGGCCCTCCGGGACGCGCTTCGCGATGGCGTCCACCTCGGGCAGGGGCATGCCCATCACCCGCCCCACATCCCGCACCGCGGCCCGCGCCTTCAGCGTGCCGTAGGTGATGATCTGCGCCACGTGCCCGTACTTCTCCCGGACGTACTGGATCACCCTGCCGCGCCCCTCCTGGCAGATGTCGATGTCCATGTCCGGGTCGTCCTCGCGGGCGGGGTCGGTGAAGCGCTCGAACAGCAGCCCGTACCGGATGGGGTCGACATCGGCGACGCCCAGGCAGTAGCCGAGCAGCGTGGCCACGCCGCTGCCGCGCGGCGCCGCCGGGATGCCGTTCCGCCGCGCGTACTGGACGAAGTCGTTGACGATCAGGAAGTACGAGCTGTAGCGCTTGTCGGCGATGACCTTTAGCTCCCGGTCGAGGCGGTCGCGGTACTCGGCGGGCGGCTGCCCCCCGAAGCGCGCCATCAGCCCGTTCGTCGCTAGCTCGCGCAGATACGCGTCGTCGCTCTGCCCGGAGGGGGTCTGGAAGTGCGGCAGATGCTTCGCCGTGAAGTCGAGCGTCACGTCGCACATCTCGGCGATGCGGAGCGTATTGGCGGCCGCCTCGGGCGGCAGATCGCGCAGCGCCTCGTGCATCTGCTCCGGGCTCTTGAGATACAGCTCCGGCGAGTACGCCAGGGCGTCCTGGTCAGCCAGCGTCTTGCCGGTGGAGATGCACGTGAGCACCTCGTGGGCGGGCTTGTCCTCGCCGCGGAGGAAATGCACGTCGTTGGTGGCGACCACCCCCACCCCCAGCTCCGCGGCCAGGTCGATCAGCGCGGCGTTCGCCCGGTGCTGCTCGGGGAGCTGCTGGTTCTGCACCTCCAGGAAGAAGCGCTCCGGCCCGAAGATGTCGCGGTACTCGCCGGCGATGGCGCGGGCCCGCTCCGGCTGGTTGGACAGCAAGGCCGCGGGCACCTCGCCCTTCAGACACGCCGTGGTGCAGATGAGCCCCTCGTTCAGCTCCCGCAGCAGCGCCCGGTCGATCCGCGGGCGGTAGTAGAAGCCCTCCAGGTACGCCCGGCTGGACAGCTTGATGAGGTTCCGCCACCCCGCGGCGTTCATCGCCAGCAGCAGCACGTGGTAGGCCGCCGTCCGGATGTTGCCCATCGAGCGGTCGTCGCGCGTGGTGGGCGAGATGTACGCCTCCATCCCCAGGATCGGCCTGATGCCGGCCTTGCGGGCGGTGGTGTAAAAGTCGATGGCCCCGAACAGGTTGCCGTGGTCGGTCAGGGCGACGGCGTTCATGCCGAACGCCTTGGCGCCCTCGACGAGGCCGCCGATGCGGATCGAGCCGTCGAGCAGCGAATAGCAGGAATGCACGTGCAGGTGAACGAATCCGTCCATGGCGTCGCGGTCCTCTTCGGTGGGGCCACTATACCGCGCCGCCACGGACGGGCCAACGGACAGGCACCGGCCCGCGCAAGAGAACGCCGAGGGATCGCCATCCCTCGGCGTGTGTGGTCCCATCAGGCTGTGCCACGACCGCGCCTCAGGCGGTCCTTCGGCGGCGAACGTATCCGCCAAGCGCGCCGGCGCCGACCATCACGGCCAACGCCGAGATCGGCTCCGGAATCGCCGTGGGGGACGTGATGTCCGCGAAGATCTCGTGATCGTCCACCACATAGCGCGCGGTCGCCGTCAGGGCTCCTCCATCAGGCCGAACTCGCGCAGCCACTGCTGCGTCTGTTCGGGGCCCAGCCCGGTCTGCTTTTCCGCCGGCTCAAGCTCCACCGGGGCGCACCGGTCGCTCTCGGCGACGGTCAGCAGGGCGCGGGCGAACGGCTCGCTCCTGCGGCCCTGGCAGCGGCGGCGCCGGGCCGCCTTGCGGATGTGCCGGTCGCTGCTGACGACGACCAGGCGGCGCGGGGCGGAGTCGGACTGGATGCGCTCCTCGATCACCTCGTCCGCCGTCCGGGGGGCGGCGTAGAGCACCTCGGCATTGTGGGCGGCGACGCGCCGGGCCATCGGCCCCGGCGGGGGCGGGCCGTCGAACACCACGCACACCCGCTCGCCGTGCCTCACCAAGTGGCCGAGGAACTTGCAGAGCCCGTCGCGCCCGACCTCGGGGCCCACGGCCTGCATGGCGTGCATCAGGTTGTTGCCGTCGACGAGAAATGGCATGCCGGCATTGTACGCCCGCGCTCGCCGCGGCGGCAAGGGCCGGCGCCGCCGCCCGCCGCGGCGTCAAGGGCGTCCCGGCGGGGCGTACACCGGCACCAGGAACGTCGCCCGGTAGTCGATGCCCGGCGTGTCAGCGTGGATCTCCAGCTCCCAGTAGCTCGGCGGGCCGCTGGCGAGCGCCGTGGGCGGCTGGTCGGCCGGGATGGGAAAGCTCACGGGCACCGGCTCGTTCCAGCCGCTGTGCTGGCCCGGTTGGTCGATCTCGCGGGTGTCGCCGTAGATCTGGTAGCACACCGCCTGCGTGCGGCGGTTCTTGCCCGTGCCGTGTGTCTCGTAGACCTCCTCGACGCATCGCCACGTGAACGACAACCGGCGGAAAAAGCCGATCCCCTTGTTGTTCGTGAACGTCGCGTCGAACGTCTCGCCCAGGAAGAACGGGAACCGTTCGAAGCTCAGCACGCTCCGGCCGTACTTCAGGTAACGCAGCACTAGATAGATCGCGTAGCCCACCACCACCGCGCCCGCGGCATCGAAGATCAGCAGGAACCACTGCATGCCGGCCGGCACCACGGCGTGGAACACGCTGAGCAGCCCGAACCACATGGCGGCGAAGGCGAATCCGCCGAACGCCTTCCGAAGGGCGCTGTGGGTGACGCCTTCGGGGTTCCAGTCGTGGTCGGCGAGCCACGGCTCGTCCGGGTGCAGCACCCGCGTGCGGCGTGCCTTGGCGCGCCGCGCGAGCCCGACGGCGCCGCGGATGCTCACGAGCAGTCCGACGGCCGCGAAGACCCCGCCGAACAGGGCCAGCGCCCGCCGGCCCTGGCCCTCGAGGCCCTTGCCCTCGAGGGGCAGGACGCCCCGGGCGATGCAGATCATGGCGAGGCCGGCGAGGAAGAACACGTCGCCGACGATAAGGGCGACCCACGTGCCGGCGCCCGGGGAGCCGCGTGCCTGGTGGCCGGTGAGCTTGAGGCGGGTGGTGTCGGGCATGGCCCCGGGAGTCTACAGCGCGCCGACGGCCCGGAGCCAGGCCCGGGCCATCAGGGCATGCCCCGGGTAGCTGGGGTGCACGCCGTCGCCGGCCCAGAACTCCGGCGGCCGGGCGGTGCAGGCCGCCGCGAAGATGCCGTCGAACGGCACGAGGATCGCCCCGAACTGCCGCGCCAGCGCGCGGACGACGTGGATCCGCGGGTCGAGGTCCACACGCCACCGCTTGCGGTCCTCGGGGCAAGGCAGCACGAACGGCTCGCAGAGGATCAGCTTCGCCGACGTCTCGTCGCGCGTCCGCGTGAGGATCTCTCGGTAGTCCGCGGCGTAGGCGTCCGTGGCGGTCGGGTCCTTCGCGTCGAACGCCCGCCACGTGTCGTTGATGCCGACCAGCACGGACACCCAGTGGGGCTCCAGCGCGATGCAGTCCGCCGTCCAGCGGGCTTTCAGATCCTTCGCCCGGTTGCCGCTGATCCCGCGGTTCAGGAAGCGCACGTTCTTCGCGGGGTACATGGCCTGGAAGGTCCACGCGGCCATGCCGGCGTATCCCCGGCCGAGGTCCACGTCGTTGTCGCGGCTTCGGCCGCCGTCGGTGATGCTGTCGCCCTGGAACAGAACCGTCGCGCCGTCTTCGAAGACTGGGGGCATCGCCTTGGCTCCGGTAATTGCATTCGTTCGGAAAGCGGCTATTGTGCGTACTGCGGGCCGGCCGTCAACGGCCGATGAGGGAAAGCGAGAGGCGCGATGGACAAGCCGAACATCATCTTTATCCTGATGGATGACCTGGGCTGGATGGACCTGAGCTGCTACGGCAGCGGGTTCTACGAGACGCCGAACCTCGACCGCCTGGCGGCCGGGGGCATGCGGTTCACCGACGCCTACGCCTCCTGCCCCGTCTGCTCGCCGACGCGGGCGAGCCTGATGACGGGGCGCTACCCCGCGCGGGTGGGCGTGACGAACTTCATCGGCGGCAACGCGCGGGGGCGGCTCATCGACGCCCCTTACACGCGCCACCTGCCGCTGGAGGAGAAGACCGTCGCCCGCAGCCTCGCCGCCGGCGGCTACCAGACCTGGCACGTCGGCAAGTGGCACCTCGGCGACGAGCCGTATTGGCCGGAGAAGCAGGGCTTCGACGTCAACGTGGCCGGCTGCCGGTGGGGCATGCCGATGCACGGGTACTTCAGCCCGTGGGGGCATCCGACGCTGGCGGACGGACCCGAGGGCGAGTACCTCCCCGACCGCCTCACCGACGAGGCCATCCGCCTCATCGAGAACGCCGGCGACCGGCCGTTCTACCTCAACCTCTGCTACTACGCCGTGCACATCCCCATCCAGGCGAAGGAGCCGACGATCGAGAAGTACCGCGAGAAGGCGAAGGCCCTCGGCCTCGAGGAGGCGAAGACGTTTGAGGAGGGCGAGCCCTTCCCCTGCGAGCACAAGCGCCACAAGCGGGTCATCCGCCGGCTGCTCCAGTCGGACCCGACGTACGCCGCCATGGTCGAGCACGTGGACGAGAACGTCGGCAGGCTGCTGGCTGCATTGGAGGCCGGCGGAAAGGCCGACAGCACCGTGGTCTTCTACACCTCCGACAACGGCGGGACGGCGACGGCCGAGGGCTCGCCCACCTGCAACGCCCCCCTCGCCGAGGGCAAGGGCTGGATGTACGAGGGCGGCACGCGCGAGGTGCTGCTGGCGAAGTGGCCGGGCGTCACGGCCGCCGGGTCGGTCTGCGAGGTGCCGGTGACCACGCCGGACTTCTACCCGACGATGCTCGAGATCGCCGCTCTGCCGCCGGAGCCTGAGCACCACTGCGACGGCGTGAGCATCGCGCCGCTGCTCCGCTCGACCGGGGCCGACCTGGGGCGCGAAGCCATCTTCTGGCACTACCCGCACTACGGCAACCAGGGAGGCACGCCCGGCTGCTCCGTACGGGCCGGCGACCACAAGCTCATCGAGTTCTTCGAGGACGGGCGCCTGGAACTCTACAACCTGCGCCAGGACATCTCCGAGGAGCGCGACCTCGCCGGCGAGATGCCCGATCTGGCGGCGGAGCTGCACGCGAAGCTCGTCGCCTGGCGCGAGGGCATCGGCGGCAAGGTCCCCGAGCGCAACCCCGACTGGACGGAATGACGCGCCGGCGCAAAGCCGCCGCGCGCATAGGCGCCTCTCCGCTGCCAAGCCGACGGATGGCGATCCGTCGGCGTTGCCGCGCTACCGGAAGCACGGGGCTGGGGCAGGCGGGCGTTAGGGCGCGGGCAGCTTGAGCTTGCCGCGGTAGTAGTAGGGCAGGTCGCGGTCGGTGGCGCCGGCCCACAGCCCGCGGCGGGCGGCCAGCGCCTCGCGCTGGAGCCGGGCAAACTCCGCCTTCAGATGGTGCCCGTACCGCGGGTCGGCGTAGCCGTAGCCGTCCTCGACGAGCACCCGATTCAGCAGGCGCCCGTCCGGCAGCCACACCCACGCCAGCAGGCGGCCGTAGCGGTCGCGCGACGCCCCGCCCGGCTCCAGCGTCAGGCGAACCGTCTTGCCGCCGCAGAGGCGCGTGGTGGCCTCGGTGGCTTCCGGGCCGAAGTGGCCGACGGGCGCGTGGGGCTTCTTCGTCTCGGGCGTGTCGACGCCCCACAGGCGGACGCGCGTGGTGGGGTGCGGCGGGTCGGCAATCTCCACGTCGATCGTGTCGCCGTCCACGACGCGCCGGACGAGCAGCAGCTTGTCGTGGTATTTCTCGCGTTCGCCCGCCGGCCGGCGGCCGAACAGGCCCGCCCCGTCCGCCAGCACCAGCCCCACCGCGACCGCTAGCGCCGCCGCCACGCCCGCCAGGCGCCTCAGCACGTATCGCGCCCGCCGGCTTCGCGCCGAGAGCTTGGGTTTTGCCCGCCGCTTGGCCATGCCGCGGAGGATATCGCGCCCGCGGGGCGGTCGCACGCGTGAAAGCCCGGCAGCGAGCCCGTAGAATGCCAGGCGGCCGCGACCACGGCTGATTTGAGAAGACGGCCCCGACAGAAGGGATGAGCAGATGACGGACTCCGCTTTGATGATCGCGTTGTGTCTTACAGCTTCGGCGCTGCTGCTCCTGGCGGGCGGATGTGCGAACGGCGGTGGGCCCGGCGAATCGCGGGGCTCGTCG
>CAZMDT010000177.1:0-6507 GCA_964564965.1 uncultured Planctomycetaceae bacterium
GCGCGCCGCCACGCCCGATCGCGCAGGCGGCTGGCCCTGCGCCTGGACTGCGGTACGGAGGACCGGCTGATCGAATCGAACCGATCGCTGCACGCGCACCTGGCGAAGCTGGAAATCGCCCACGAATACGCCGAGCACCCCGGCGAGCACAACTGGGCCTACTGGGATCTCCACGTGCGGGAGACGCTGCGGTTCGTCATGGCGCACGTGAAGACCGAGACCTAGCCGCGGCATCGGCAGGAGATCGCCCGTGCCCCAGGAACCCACCGGCAAGCTGCATTCAAGCCCGGCCGTCACGCGGTACGCCGGCAACCCGGTGCTCACGCGCGACGACGTGCCGTACCCGGCGACGCTGGTGTTCAACGCCGGCGTGACGAAGTTCGGCGGGCGATACGTGATGGTCTTCCGCAACGACTACGGCCGCTGGGGGGACCGGCGATTCGACGGCACCAATCTTGGCGTGGCGTTCAGCGACGATGGCGTGAGCTGGCAGGTTCGGCCGCGGCCGTGCCTGACCGTCGAGCAGGCCCGGCAGCTCGCGGCACCGTTCTATGCAAACCGCGACCCCTCGGAGATCCGTCGCGCCTACGACCCGCGCCTGACGGTGATCGAGGGGCGGTGCTGCATGTGCTTCGCCGTGGACACGGCCCACGGCGTTCGGGGCGGCATCGCGGTGACGGATGACTTCGAGACGTTCGAGCCGCTGCACCTGACTGCCCCGGACAACCGCAACATGGTGCTGTTCCCCGAGCGTATCGGCGGGCAGTACGTGCGCCTGGAGCGCCCCTTCCCCGTCTACGGCCGGGCGGACAAGGAACGGTTCGACCTCTGGCTGTCGAGCTCGCCCGACATGCGGCACTGGGGCACGCCCGACCTCGTGCTGGGCGTGGAGGACGTGCCGTTCGCCAACGGCAAGATCGGCCCGGGGGCCCCGCCCGTGCGGACGCGCGCCGGCTGGCTCGTCACGTTCCACGCCACGGACGTCGACCCGTCGCGCGGCAGGAACGGCTGGGAGGACCGCTGGCAGAAGCGCTACACCGTCGGCATCATGCTGCTGGACGCGGACGACCCGCGGCGGGTGATCGGCCTGTCGCGCGAGCCGCTGATGGCGCCGGAAACGCCCTACGAGACGGCGGGCGGCTTTCGAAACGACGTGCTGTTCCCCGGGGGGATGATCCTCGAGCCGGGCGGGGAGATCAAGCTCTACTACGGCGCCGCCGACACCGTCGAGTGCCTCGCCACGGCGAACGTGGACGACCTGATCGCCCTCTGCCGGCCGCCGGCGGCCCCGAATGTCACCTCGTCATGACCGTCCCTGCCGGCCGGCTTCCAGGTCGAGCAGGCGCCGCTTGAGGGCCTCGCCGCCTGCGGCGGAGAACCCGCCGACCCGGCCGTCGGCGTGGGTCACCCGGTGGCACGGCACCACGAGTGGCACGGGATTCCTGCTCATGGCCGTGGCCACGGCCCGCGCGGCTTCCGGCCGGCCGATCTCGCGAGCCAGCGCCGAGTAGCTCAGCGTCTGTCCATAGGGAATGCGCCGGCAGGCGTCGTACACCTTGGCCGAGAACCCCGGCGCGCCGGGAGCGCATCGGACTTCGGCGAAGTTCACCCGGAGACCGTTGAAGTAGTCGCGGCCGAGGGCGATGAGCCGCTCGAAGGGCCCCTCGTCGCGGATGGCGGAAGGGTGCTCCCAGGCCAGCAGGTCCAGCAGGTCGTGGAGCGTGTAATGGGGCAGAACGACGCGGGTGAGGCCGGCCTCATCGACGACGGCGCCCATCGGCCCCCAGGCCGTCGGCCATGCTCCGAAGTGCGTGTCTTCGTGATTCCTGCGGCGCACGTCGGCACATGCTAGAGGGCGGGTCCGCGGAAAGCCAGGCGGAACCCCCGGCGCGCCGGGCCTTCGGCCCGCCTCCGGCTACTGCCGGGCGGCCACCGCATCCCTGCGCCGGGCGGCGTGCTGGAACTCGGCGACCTTGGCGCTGAGGAGCTTCAGCGCCCGCTGGCGTTCGCGCGTCTGCCCGAGGCCCAGGAACTGGAAGCCCAGGCGCAACCCCGTCGAGGGCCCCTCGGGCTTCTCGAGGTGCCGGAACTGGGCGTCGGTGTAGACCGTGTCCTCCCCGAGGCCGAACAGGATGCGCATGCCCACGATGTCGCCGATTTCCAGGCAGTCGACGGCGTCCGGGGCCGCGGCGAGCTGAAGGCCGCCGGCGCTCAGGTTGGCCACGGTGCCCGACCAGACGGGGTTGGCGGGGCTGGTGCCGGCGGGTTCGGCCTCGTAGCCGCCCAGCCAGAACGACGCCCGCACGATCCGCCCGGGCGGCACGTCGGCGCGGATGTACGCCCGCCGCTGGAGTCGCTGCATCCGCGTGGGCCAGCACACGCTCAGAACGGGGATGGTCGTATCGTCCTCAAGGTGGAACTGCTCGACGCCCCCGGCCGTCACCGTGCAGATGTGCTTGTGGTGCTTGAGCTTGAAGTTCAGGCCGACGCGTTCGGCGGGGACGAACTCGTGCGGTCCCGGCGCGCCGGCCTCGTCATCGCCGTAGGGCATCTCGATGAGGATGCGCTCGTTGCGGATGGCGATGAAGCGGCTGTGGAGGTTAACCCACCGCTCGCCGCTGCGGATGGTGACGGCGATGGGGACGGCGCGGTCGACGGCGGCCCGCACGGCGTCATCGATTTGCCTGCTCTCGAGGTCCTGAAGCGTGGGCATGAGCGTGTCCTCCTGGCCCGGCGGCCGGCCCCGGCAGGTGCCCCAACGCCCTGCGTCACCTTTGAGGGTCCCGGCGTTGGCAGCGCGCTCGGACCGCCACGGAAGGTTTTTCGGACGTTCCGGAGGGGGACTTGAGCACGCGGTGGGCTACCCGCCGGCGCCGCCGGGCAGGCCCTCGATCCTGTCCACGATGGCTTCGAGCGTCTTCATGCTCTCGTCGGACTGCTCGACGCCGGCGAACTGGAAGCCGAGGTGCGCGATGTCGCGCCCGACGACGGCGTGGCGGAACTGCGCGTCGATGTACATCGGCTCGCTGCCGTCGTCGAACAGCAGGCGGACGCCCACGATGTCGCCCGGCTCGAGGAACCGCGACGCGTCCACCCCCGTGACGATCTGGAAGCCGCTGACGCTGATGTCCGCCAGGCGCCCCGACCAGACGGGGCGGTCCGGGGTCATGTTCTTCGGCTCGGCCTCGCGCCCGCCCGGCCACAGCCAGGCCCGCGCCGTGCCGTCCGGCAGCGCCAGCCGCCGCCAGACACGTCGGTCCGTGGCGTTGACCACCTCGGGCCACAGCAGCGCCTGCGCCTTCGTGCCGTTGAAGTCGTCCAGCCCTCCCGGATGCGCGGCGAACGTGTACTTGTGCGGCTCGATGCGGAACGCCACCCCCACCTTCTCGTGCTTGGGCAGGTCGAAGGGCACCGACGCCCCGGGCTCGCGCGGCGGCTCGACGTACAGCATGTGGTGCTCGAGCCCCAGGAACTCGCTGTGCAGGCTGGTCCACTGGTTGCGGCAACGGATCGTGATGACGACGGGGATCTGCCGCTTGGCCGCGATGGCCAGAATGCGCTCCGTCTGCTGATCGCCCAGTTGCCTGAATGCCACTGTTGTCGGCGCCTTTCCCGCGCGCCTCCTGCGCGGCGGCGGCTGGGGGCGGCGCATCGGTTCTGCCCGTCGGCGGGCCCGCGGCCCACCCGCGCCCCCGCGGAGATATTATCGCGCCCGAGGCAACAAGAAACCAGCCCCGGCGCTGCCGTGGCAACTGTCCCAAGGATTGTGGGGCTTCTTTCAACGCACAACGAATTGCGTTCCAGTGCCCTCGGGGACCGCAACAGGTCGTGGCCGGTACGGCCGTCCACACGATTTGGGACAGTTGCCTGCCGTGCCCTCAGGCGCCCGGGCCGGCGCCCGAGCCGCCCCTGCGGTAGCCGCTCGCCTTCCCGGCGATCAGCTCGAGCACCTCGCGCCCTTGCGGCGTCAGCGCCAGCGCGACGAACTGGAACCCCGCCACCAGCCCCTCGGGCGTGCGCCGCGCATAGCGGAGCTGCGCCTCGACCGCCACCGGCTCCCCTCCATCGCCGAACCGGATGCGCGTTCCCACCGCGTCCCCGACGCGGACGGCGTCGGCGGCGCCGGCGTCGGTGAGCAACTGAAGCCCCCCGGCGCTGAGGCCCGTGACGCGCCCCGCGAAGTCGGGCACGTCCGGCGACCCCGCCGCGTGCTCCGCATCCAACCCCCCCGGCCAGAACGACGCCGTTACGTCCGCCTCCGCCGGCACCTCGCCGCGGGCGTAGGCGCGGCGGTCCACGCGCTCCATGCGGGAGGGCATGCCGAGCGCCAGCGCCGGCGCGCCGTCCGCCGCCGCCAGCCCGTGCAGCGTGCAGACGCCAAGGAGTTTGTGGTGGCGGCGCTTTAGGGCGAGCCCGACATCGCCGCCGGCATGGTCGAGCGGGATCGCCTCGGGCCCTTCGGGCGCAGCGGCCAGCAGCCTGCCGCCGGCCAGGCCGACGATCCGGCTGGGCAGCACGCGCCAGCCGCCGCCGCAGCGGACGGTGACGGTGATCGCCGCGGCCTCGCGGGCCGCGGCGGCGATTTCCTGCGCGATCTCCTGCTCGGTCAACTTACGGAGTAGCGGCATGGTGCGGCTCCCACAGACGGATGGCGCCGGGGACGGGCATCGAACACGCATCCGTTCTTTCGGCAATGCCCGGGAGGTTCTTGAGATGCGTTAGACGGACCGCCCCGGCCCCGCGCCGCCCGGGTCATTCAGGCCGAGTTCCGCCTCGATGGCCGCCGCCTCCGGCAGCTTCGGGCCGGTCACCGCCACCACCGCCCCCGGCAGGCCCCACAGAACCGGAATCAGCCGAGACAGCAGCGCCAACGCCAGCACCTTCGCCCCCGCCCCCGGCACGTCGAGGAACAGCACGAACAGCCCCTCCACGAGCCCGACGCCTCCGGGGGTGAGGGGCACGGCCCCGACGATGTAGATCAGGGGCACGTAGAGGAAGTAGCTGTACAGCGGCACGCCCAGCCCCAGGCTCTCGCCGAGCGCCGCGATGGTGGACACGAAGGCGATGTGCGCCCCCAGCGTCACCAGCACCGCCACCAGCAGCACGCCGAGCCGCCGCCCGTACACCACCGCCGCGTCCCCCGCCGCCTCCACGTGATGTGCCATCGGCAGGCGACGGTAGAGCTTCTGAAGGTGGAACAGGCGGCGGAACCGGCGGCTCAGAACAAACACCAGCATCCCCGCCGTCACGCCCGCCACCACCGCCACGGATACCACCGCCGGGCGCAGCCGCTCGAACGTCTCCAGCCCCGCCGCCAGGACGACGGCCGTCGTCGTGGCCGCCATCAGCGTCAGCTCGGTGAGCCCCAGCACGCGGTCGACGAAGACGCTGACGAGCACGGCCGCCTTCTTCGCCGTGTGCTTCGAAACGTAGTACGCCTTGACAAGGTCGCCGCCGACGGTCCCCGGCACGATGGCGTTGAAGAACTGCCCGAGAAAGGTCAGGCGGATGGCCTCCCAGGGCCGCACGCGGACGTCCTGGATCGCCAGCAGCATCCGCCAGCGGAAGGCGATGATGACCATCGAGGCGAGGTACAGCCCCCCCGCCAGGGCGACCCAGACCGGGTCGATCTCGCGGGCGATCGTCAGCAGGCCGGGGCGCCGGACCTCCTGGCCCGCGGGCGTCGTCTCCGTGTAGTCGCGGAGGTGGACCTGGCTGAACAGCCAGACGAGCAGGGCGGCGGCGAGCAGGCACTTGCCGGCGAACACGACGGCCTTTCGGTGGCGTTTGGTCATGGGGGCACAGGGGCGAGGCCGGGAGGATTATACCCGCCGTGGGGCCGCGCGCAAACGCCGACCCGGTCCCGAGATGGCGGTTCCGGCTTTGGGAGTTTTCTGCTACAATCTCCAGCGATGGGCGCCGGACGGCCGATATGCGGTGCCATGCAGAGGTCTTAGCTTATGCGCGCAGCCAGGACATTGGAGGTACCCGGCTACCAGGTCATGCAGTACCTCGGCAGCGGCGCCCGGAGCACGATCTGGCAAATCCAGGATCGTCGCACGGGGGAACTTCTTGCGCTCAAGCGGGTTGTGAAGCACCATCCCTCGGACGCCCGCTTCCTCGAGCAGGCCGTCAACGAATACGAGGTCGGCATGCAGTTCGAGCACCCGGTCATACGGGGCATGTACGGCATCCGCCGGGTGAAGCGCTGGCTGAGCCTCCGTGAAGTTCACCTGGTGATGGAGCTGTGCGAGGGCAAGACGGTCCAGGACGAGCGCCCGAAGACGATCGAGGAGACGGTGCGGGTCTTCAGCGAGGTGGCGTCGGCACTGGCGCACATGAACGCCCGCGGCTTCGTCCACGCCGACATGAAGCCCAATAACATCATCCGCCGCCCCGGCGGCGCCGTGAAGATCATCGACTTCGGGCAGAGCTGCCCCCTCGGCACCATCAAGGAGCGCATCCAGGGCACGCCGGACTTCATCGCGCCCGAGCAGGTCCGCCGCC
>CAZMDT010000178.1:0-6468 GCA_964564965.1 uncultured Planctomycetaceae bacterium
CTGCCCGCGGCAGTCGTCGCCGATGCGGAGGATCTCGTCGGCGTCGAGCGGGATGGAGTAGGCGTCGATGAGGCTGGCCGACAGGCCGGCCCTTTCCTCGAGGATGGCGATCGCCTGCTTCGCCACGTGCACCATGTAGCCGCTGGCGACGATGGCGACGTCCTCGCCGTCCATGAGGTGCCTGAAGCCGCCCACGCGGAAGGGCTCGCCCTCCTCGTAGATGAACGGCACGTCGGGGCGGTGCGTCCGCATGTAGCAGATGCCGTCCGTGTTGGCCATCAGCTCGGTGAGCCGGAACGCGCTGACCGCGTCGCACGGCAGGAACACGCGGATGGCCGGTTGGCCGTCCAGGCGCCGCGACCGGGCGAACGCCCGCATGTACGCCACGTCGGGCAGCGCCATCTGGCTCGGCCCGTCCGCCGCCAGCGACACCCCCGCGTGCGAGCCGCACAGCTTCACATTCGCGTTCGTGATGGCGGCCATCTCCAACTGGTCGTACGCGCGGATGAGGAACTTGCCGAAGCTGGAGACAAAGGGAATGCGTCCGCCGGCGGCAAGCCCGGCGGCGGCCGACACCATGTTCTGCTCCGCGATCCGGGCTTCGAAATAGCGGTCCGGATGCGCCGCGGCGAAGTAGCTGGCGAACGTGGAGTTCCGGACGTCACCATCCAGCGCGACCACCCGCTCGTCGGCGCCGAGCGCCGCCAGCGCCACGCCGTACGCCTTCCGCGTGCTGAGCTGCCGGGCCTCCAGCGCCGAGGCCAGCCCCGCCGCCTCCAGCGCCTCCGCGAAGTCGCCGGCGGACAGCGGCCCGCCGCCGGGCCTCCCCACCGGCACGGGCCCCACCAGGTGGGCGGCCGGCTCGTCCGCCAGTTGCGCCACGCCCAGTTCGCCCGCCTTCGCGTCGAGGTCCGCAATCGCCTGCGGGAGCTGCTCGCCCCTCAGCGGCTTGCCGTGGTACGTGTGCTTCTGGAGTTCCGGGACGCCCCAGCCCTTCACCGTCCTGGCGACAATCGCCACCGGCTTCTCGCCGGGCTCCGTCCCCAGAGCCTCGAACAGCTCCGCCCAGTTGTGCCCGTCGATCACCTTCACCTCGCAGCCGTACGCCGTCAGCTTTTCCGTCAGCTTCTCCGCCGACTGCTGCGGGGACACGTAATCGCTCTGTCCCTGCCCGTTGCAGTTGAAGATCAGCCGGACGGCCGTCAGCTTGTGCTCAACGATGAAGTCGACGGCCTCCCAGACCTGTCCCTCGCGACTCTCGCCATCGCCACAGATGCAGAAGATGCGCTTGTCGGAGCCGTCGAGCCTGGCGGCGGCGGCCAGCCCGGCGGACACGGACGCCCCCTGCCCGAGCGAGCCGGTGGCGGCATCGAAGAACGGGAACCCCACGGCGGGGTTGGGGTGCCCGTCGAGGACGCTGTCGGCCTCGCGGAGCGTCAGGGCGTCGTCAAAGCTGAGGACGCTGGGGCGCTGCTGCGTGCCGACCACCCCGCCAAGGTCGCAGTAGGCGGCGTAGATGACGGGCACCGCGTGCCCCTCCGACAGCACCAGGCGGTCCGCCCCCGTGTGCCACGGATTCGACGGGTCGTAACGCATGACCCGGTACATCAGCGCCACGGTGATGTGCAGCAACGAAAGAGCGCTTGACGGGTGCCCGCTGCCCGCCGTCGTGCACATCCGAACGATCTGCTTCGCAAGCTTGATGACCTTGCGATCGAGATCCTTGTATTCTGCCATTCGGCGTCTCCCATTGGGCCACAGCCGGGGATTTCCCGCCTGCGGGAGGCGGTACACTACCCCAAAGCGCCGACGCAACGCAAGGCCGAACTCGCGGCCAAGCGGCCGGACGGGACGGCGCCGGGGAGGCTGTTTCGGAGTCTTCAGCTTCCTGACCGACGGTCTGCCGAGGGCAAGGCGCCGCCCGCCCGGACCGCCCCTTGATGCCCGGCGGGCCTGGGGGCGCCCAAGCGTGAGCATTCGTCAATATGCTGATTGCGATTCTCATATAAATCTCTTATACTCAGGCTCTTCTGATCTCGCAGCCACCGCCTCCACCACCGGCTGAAGAAAAAACCCGGTCCTCAACCGGCCTGCATTGACACCCCGCGCCGGCGGGGATATACTGCTCCCGTTCAAGCGGAACTCCCCCCGCAAGGGGATCGAGGCATCGGCTGTCTCTTCAGCCGTGGCGACCTCCGGCTTCTGCCCCGGGCATGGGTCGGAGGTTTTTTTGCGCCTCTCGCCGTCGCGCCGCGCCGAAGGCCGGGACGCGCGGTTGAATGCGCCGGCGCGTGCCGCTATGCTTTGCCCGCCTCTTTGGTATCCGGGTTCTTACCAGGCATGACGACAGGCCGCATCAAGGGCATTCTGTTCGATCTCGGCGACACGCTCCTCGATTTCGGCAAGGTGGACATTCCCACGTTGTTCGAGTTGGCGGCGGCGTCGGCCTACGCGTATCTCGATGAGCTCGGGGCGAACCTGCCGAGCTTTGCCGCCTATCACCGCCGGCAGTACCGCGCGGTCCGCTGGCACGTCCTGAAGAGCCGCCTCACCGGGCGGGAGTTCGACGCGCTGGAGCTGATACGCCGCTTCGCCCGGCGGCTGGGCGTGACGCTCGACCGCGAGCAGGCGCTCGAGCTGGCCTGGCTGTGGTACAAGCCGCTCGGCGACGGCGCCACCGTCGAGGACGGCGCGCTCGACCTGCTGGCGGGGTTCCACGAGGCCGGCCTGCGCCTGGGGGTCGTGTCGAACACCTTCATCCCCGGCGAAACGCTCGACCGCCACCTGGCGATGGTCGGCATGCTCGAGCTGCTGCCCGTGCGCATCTACTCCTGCAACGTGCGGTACCGCAAGCCTCACCGGCGGATTTTCGAGGCGGCGCTGGTCGAGGCCGGCCTCGAAGCCGGCCAGACCCTCTTCGTCGGCGATTCGCTTCGGGCGGACATCTTCGGCGCCAACCGCGCCGGCATGATCTCCGTCCTCAAGGATCCCGAGCAGCGGTACGACCATCCCCGCTACCGCCCGCGGCATCGGATTCATCGGCTGGCGGACCTCGAAGAGGTGCTGGCACTGTACGCCGACGGCGCCGCACCGGACCAGGCGGACCCGTAGGGCCCGTCCGCGCGGCCCGGCGGGCCGCCCGTGGCTCTTGCGGCCGGCGCCGGAGGCTCTATAATGTGCCTCCCGACAGCGGCGCCCGTGGTGCCCGCGAGGGAACGAGCCCTATGCTGACTCGGCACAGCCTGCTTCTGGCGGCGACGGCGGCCATGCTGGCGGCGACGCCCGCCACCGGCGAAGAGCCCACGTACGAACTCCGGGGAGGCGGGTGGGCTCCGGCGACCCCGCCGGGGCGGGGCACGCCCGAGGGCGAGATCGCCCTGATCCGGCAACGGCTGGCGGAGGACGCGCCGCGGTCGGCGCAGCGGGCGATCAGGCGGTTCCTCCAGGCGTACCCGGAGCACCCGCTGCACGAAGAGGCCATGATGCTCGCCGGCGACGCCGAGATGCAGCGGGGGCGCTACTCCCGGGCGTTCGACCGCTTCGAGGACCAGCTCAAGCAGTACCCCCGCGGCCTGTACTACGAACGGGCGCTCAATCGCGAGCTGGCGATCGGCGAGGCCTTTCTGGCCGGAAAGCGGCGCTGGGTGTTCAGCATCTTCCCCGTTTCGGCACAGAGCGACGGGGTGGAGATTCTCCAGCGTGTGGCGACGCACGCGCCGCGCTCGAGCACGGCCGAGAAGGCGCTGCTGCGCGCCGGCGATTACCACTACCGCGGGGAGGACTTCGTCGAGGCGGCGGCGGTGTACGATGAGTACCTGGAGTTCTTCGACGACTCGCCCCGGGCGCCGGAGGTGATGGTGAAGGCGGCGGGGGCGACGGTGGGCTCGTTCGGGGGCATCGCATACGACGAGACGCCGCTGCTCGACGCCGAGCAGCGCTACAACCTGCTGATCGAGCGTTTCCCGGAGAAGGCGCAGGAGGCCGGCGCGGCCGACGCGCTGCGGAACATCAACCGGCTGCGGGCGCAGAAGCTTTACGAGACGGCCCGGTTCTACGAGCGGACAGGCCGGCCGGGGCCCGCCGTGTTCTACTACCGCCAGGTGCGCAGCGACTTCCCGGACACGGGCTGGGCGGAGCAGGCCGGCGACGATCTCGCCCGATTGGGCCAGCCGGGCTCCCCCGGCGAGCCGACCACCCGCCCGGCAGGCGAGGCGCCGGAACGCGGGGGCGAGAAATGACACACCCACGCACCTTCACCTGCGCCGTGCTCGCCCTCGCCGCGACGGCCGGCGGGTGCGGGTACAGCTTCGCGCCGCTGTATCCCGCGAATGTCACCACCGTCGCCGTGCCGATCTGGAACCGGGGCGAGGGCATCTATCGCCGCGGCGTGGAGGTCCGACTGACGGAGGCGCTGGTCAAGCAGATCGAGCTGAAGACGGGCTACAAGGTCACGGACAAGCAGTCGGCCGACACGGAGCTGGTGGGCACGATCGACGTCATCGAGCAGGCGCCGCCGAGCTACAATCCGGACACGGGCCGGCCGCGGCAGCAGGAGCTGACGATCCGGGTGTCGTTCACGTGGCGCGACCTGCGGGAGGGGAAGATTCTGGCCCATCGCGAGAACTTCCCCGTCACGGGCGTCTACTTCCCGCACGAGCCGTTCAGCGAGATCTTTTTCCAGGGCAGCGAGGACGTCATCAACGAGCTTGCCAGGCGGATCGTAGAACAGATGCAGTCGAGCTGGCCGGACGGGCCGGCCGGACGCTGAGCGGCCGCGCCGGCGCCCGGTGGCGCCGCCGGATTCGGAACGGCCCCGCGATGCCCCCCGCCGCTCGCGCAACGCCCTGCCAATGCCCGAATGCCGGTGGTCTTATTTGCCGATGCAGGCTAAGATGGGTTAAGAGGCTCTGTCCCCGCGCGCCCCGGACGGACCATGAACGACCCGATGCCCGAAAAACCGAAGAACACCCCTCCCCAGCCGCAGCCGCCTAACCGCATGGGCCGGTCGCTGATGGGCCTGGTGATCATCATCGGCCTCGGCCTGCTGCTGATGACCCTCCTCGGCCGGGGGCTCGGCGCCGGACGCCGCGAAATCACCCCCTCAGAGTTCTGGAAGTACGCGCGGAGCTGCCGGGGCCCGCGCCCGGAGCTGGTCGGCGAGATCGTCGTCAAGGAGCGGCGGATCGAAGGCGAGAACGCCAAGGACGTCCGCCTGAAGAAGGACGAGCCGCGGAAGTTTTTCGCCAAGTACAACTACGCGGCGGAAGACAACTTCGAGAAGCGCCTGCAGGAGGCGCTCGGCGACCGCCTGCCCTACCGCTTCGAGTTCTCCAGTTGGTGGGAGGGCCTGCTGCCGCAGGTGCTGTTCCTCGCGGTGGTGCTGCTGGCGATCTGGTTCCTGCTGTTCCGCCGACTGGGCACGGCCGCCACGGGCGGGGGGTTCCTGGGCAGCTTCGGACGGAGCCGCCACCGCGTGACGACCAAGGAGCACACGAAGGTCACGTTTGACGACGTGGCCGGCATCGAGGAGGCCAAGCAGGAGGTCGCCGAGCTGATCGAGTTCCTGAAGGACCCGCAGCGGTTCCGCCGGCTGGGCGGCCGGGTGCCGCGGGGCGTGCTGTTGGTCGGCGAGCCGGGCTGCGGCAAGACGCTGCTGGCGAAGGCGATCGCCGGCCAGGCGGACGTGCCGTTCTTCTCGATCTCCGGCTCCGACTTCGTGGAGATGTTCGTCGGCGTGGGCGCCTCGCGCGTGCGCGACCTGTTCAAGCAGGCGAAGGAATCCTCCCCGTGCATCATCTTCCTCGATGAGATCGACGCCGTCGGGCGCCGGCGGGGGCTCGGCTTCAGCGGCGGCGGGCACGACGAGCGCGAGCAGACGCTCAACGCCATCCTCGTGGAGATGGACGGCTTCGACACGTCCGACCAGGTCATCGTCATCGCCGCGACCAACCGCATGGACGTGCTCGACCCGGCGCTGACGCGCCCGGGGCGGTTCGACCGCCAGATCCACGTCCCCCTGCCGGACCTGAACGGCCGGTACGACATCCTGAAGATCTACGCCGCGAAGGTGAAGTGCGCCCCGGACGTGGATCTGCACAAGATCGCCCGGGGCACGCCGATGTTCAGCGGCGCGGACCTGGAGGCGCTGGTGAACGAGGCGGCGATCGCGGCGACGATGGCCGACAAGGAGTTCGTCGAGCACGCCGACCTCGAGGAGGCCCGCGACAAGGTTCGCTGGGGGCGCGCCCGAAAGAGCCGCGTCCTCGACGAGAAAGAGAAGGAGGCCCTGGGGTATTCGGACGCCTTCGTTGAGATGCAGGTCGCGGCCGTGGCGTCTCCGTGGTTTCGCTTCTTCATCAGTCACGATCCGAAGCCGACGTTGATGAAGGTGACGTGCCCGGTTCTGGCCCTCAACGGCGCCCTTGACGCCCAGGTCTGGCCCGACGAGAATCTGCCTGCCATTGAAAA
>CAZMDT010000179.1:0-6446 GCA_964564965.1 uncultured Planctomycetaceae bacterium
CTTCAGCTTGAAGTTGGCGGCGAGCTTGGCGATGGTGGTGGTCTTCCCCACGCCGGTGGGGCCGATGAGCGCGATGACGCGCCGGCGCCCGGCCGCGCGCTCCTCGGGCGCAGCGGTGACGATCCGTCGCGCGACCGCCTCGCGGAGCTGCTGCGCGACGACGGCGCGGTCGGCAAGCTGCTTGCCGGTCAGGGCGAGGTGCAGCTCGTCGATGATCTGCCCGGCGAGGTCCTCGGCGACGTCCTGCTCGATCAGCCGCTTGTGGAACCGCCGCAGGGGCACCGGCACGCGCCCGCCGCCGTGCTCGACCAACGCGGCGACCAGACGCTGGAGCTCCGTCATCTGCGCGTCCGCCAGCGCGGGTATCGCCGGCGGCTCGGGTGGCGCCGGCCTCGGCGGCGCCGCCGCCGCGAGCGCCTCCAGCGCCTCGGGCGCCGCCAGCGTCGGCTCGGCGAACGGAACGTACTGCCCCGGCGTGCCGCCGGCGTCCGGCTGTCGCGTGGCCGTCACCTCCCACACGTGGCGGCCGCCGATGAGCCCCAGCAGCCCGCCCTTCCGGAAGCTTCGGGTTCCGAGGATCATGGCATCACGCCCGAGATCGCGTTTGACGTCCGCGAGGGCGTCCGCCATCGTCTCCGCCTGATACGTCTTCGGTTTCATGGTACCATCCCTACCTCGGCGACGGGTTTGACCTCGACCGCCCGGATTTCGTTGTATCCTCAGGCAGCGCCGCCGTGACGAGCTCCCTGACGGCGGCGCGCACGCCCGGGGCGCAGAGCACGACCGGCCGGCGCCCGCGCTGCCGCAGCGCCGTCAGCTCGCGGCGGAACGCCGCGGTGAGCCCCTCGGCAACCTTCGGCGGGACCGCGGCGGGGCGCGTCCGGCCCGCGTCACTCACGTAGTTCGACAAGGCCCGCTCGAGCTCCGGCTCCAGGCAGACGCACCAGATGCGCCCGTCCTCTCCGGCGGCCTGCTGCGAGATCGTCGACGCCAGCGCCCCGCGCACCTGCTCGGCGATCTCGTGCACGTCGCGCGTGGCCTCGGCGGCGTCCGCGGCGACCTCGAGAATCGTCTCCAGGTCCGCGATGCTCACCCCCTCGCGCAGCAGCGCCTGGAGCACCTTCTGGACCTGGGCGAGCTTCAGCCGCTCGCGAACCTCCGCCACGAGCAGCCCGTGCGTCGCCGACAGGTCCTTCAGCAGCGCCGCGACGTGCTGGCGGGTGAGCAGCTCGGCCGCGTGCCGGCGGATCGTCAGCCCCAGGTGACGCATCAGCACCGTCGCCGGGCCGTACACGCTGTAGCCCATCATCTGGGCGCGGCGGGCCTCGGCGGTGTCGATCCACAGCGACGGCGCGTCGAACGCGGGGTGGTCCGCCTGGCGGCCGGTGATCTCGCCCGCCGGCGCCCGCCCCGCGTGCTCGCCCCCCACGCCCAGCAGTTGCGCCGGGTATAGCCGCCCGCCGGCGACCCGCGCGCCGCGCACCTTGATGACGTACTCGTGCGATTTCAGGCGGAGGTCGTCCGTCACGCGAATCGGCGGCACGACGAGCCCGAGCTCCGCGGCGATCTCCTGCCGCAGGGCGCGGATGCGCCCGATCACCTCGCCGGTGCCGTCGCCGCCCTGGCGCTCCACCAGCGGCACGAGGGCAAAGCCGACCTCCACGCGCACCGGGTCGACGGCAAGGCCCCGCCGCGGGGCGCCGCGGGGCGCCGCGGGCGGCGCAGCGGCCGGGGCGGCCCCCGCCGTCCCCGCCCGGAAGCCGGCGGCCGCGCGACGCTTCGACAGCAGCCACGCCAGCCCCGCGCACCCGACGCCCAGCAGCAGCAGCGGCAGCTTCGGCAGGCTCGTCAGCGCCAGCGCCCCGAGGAAGACGGCGGTGATCGCCAGCGCCACCGGGCGCGAGGTGAGCTGCGAGATCACCTCCTCGCCGAGGTTGGTGCGTGCGGTGCTTCGGGTAATGATGAGGGCGGCCGACACCGCCACGATGAACGCGGGGATCTGCGTGACGAGCCCGTCGCCGATGGTGAGCCGCGTGAACAGCGCGGCGGTCTGGTCCCAGGTCCAGCCGTACTGGACCATGCCGACGTAGAGCCCGCCGAGGATGTTGACGAAGGTGATGATGACGGCGGCGATGGCGTCGCCGCGGAGGAACTTTGAGGCCCCGTCCATGGCGCCGTAGAACTCCGCCTCGCGGGCGATGTCGCGGCGGCGGCGGCGGGCCTCGCCCTCGGTGGTCAGCCCGGCCTTCAGGTCGGCGTCGATGGCCATCTGCTTGCCCGGCATGGCGTCGAGGACGAAGCGTGCGGCGACCTCGCTGATGCGCGCGGCGCCCTTGGTGACGACGACGAACTGGATGACGACGATGATGGCGAAGATGATCAGCCCGACGGTCAGCGAACCGGCGGCGACGAAGTCGCTGAACGACCAGATGACGCGTCCGGCGGCGAGTCGCGCCTGCTCGGGGGTGCCGCCGTCGGCGCCCGCGGTGAGGATGAGGCGAGTGGTCGCCACGTTCAGCACCAGCCGAAACAGCGTCGCTCCCAGCAGCACCGACGGGAACACGCTGAACTCGAGCGGCCCCGAGACGTAGATCGTCGTCAGCAGGATGATCGCGGCCAGCGCGATGTTCGCCGCCAGCAGCACGTCGATCACCCCCGGCGGCAGCGGCACGAGGATCACGAAGATCAGCGCCGCCGCCAGCATCGGCAGGAACATGCCGCGGTGCCGATGGAGCGCCCGGACGGCGCGGCGCAGTGTCGGCGTCGGGTCAGGCATTGGTCACCTTCGCCACGGGCAGGGCGGCGCCCGTGGTCTCGGCCGTGGCACCCCGGCGGCGGCGCCGCGTGAGCGGATGCCCTTCCATGCGCTTCATGTCATCGAGCCACTCGCGGCGGGTCATCCGCAGGTCGTGGCGGTGCTGCCAGCGCTGGTAGGCGTAGTCGATGAGCGCCACGACGAACAGCGCCGCCGCCCCGCGCAGCGCCAGCACGTATGCCAGGTGTCCGAAGGCGGCGGCGAGCGGCGCGGCCCCCAGCCGGCCCATCGCCGCGATCTCCGGCAGCTTCGAGCGGATCGTCAACGCCGCGACCAGCGCCACCGCCGCGAGCTTGGCGACCGCGAAGGCGAGCCGCGCCAGCGACCGCGTGGAGAACAACCGGCGGAGCCCTTCAGCCGGGGACAGCCGGCCGAGGTCGGCGCGGAGCGGTTCGGCCGTCGCCAGCAGGCCGACCTGCACGAGGTTCGCCATCACGGCGACGAGCACGACGGCGAGGGCGAACGGCGCGAGCACGCCGAGCACGCCGCCGGCGCTTTGGGCGCACAGGGCGGCGAGTTCGTCGGGGGGGGCCAGCGGCGCCTGCCGCCCGTCGAGCAGCGTCGCCGTCATGCCGGTCAGCTCCTCCAGCAGGCGGCGGGCCAGCAGGCCGAGCACGGCCACCGCGCCGAGCAGCAGGGCGGCGGCGGTGAGGTCGCGGCTGCGAGCGACGAGCCCCTGCCGGCGGGCCTCCGCCAGGCGCAGGGGCGTCGGCTCATAGGTGCGTTCGCCAAGCTCGTCTCGTCGCATCGGCATTGCCGTATCGCCTCAGCCGGCCGCTATCGCGCCGCCTGTAACGCCCCGGGCAGCAGCCGGGCCGTCTCGTTCCACGCCGTCGCCACCAGCCACGGCAGCGCCGCCAGCGCCACCGCCAGCGCCGCCAGGCCCAGCATCGCCCGCAGGGGCAGCCCGGTGGACAGGATGTTGCACTGCGGGAGGGTCTTCTGGAGCAGCCCCATCGCCACGGTCGCCAGGAGCATCGCCACGAGGACGGGGGCCGCCACCTTCAGCGCCACCACGAAGCTCGCGTGCAGCAGGCCCGCCACCGCCGCCGGCAGCCCCTCGCCGGCCGCGAAGCTCGCCAGCGGCACCGTCTTGAACGACCCGAGCACCCCGGCCGCCAGGTCGCGGTGCCCCCCGATCGCCAGGAAGATGACCACTGCCGTCAGGACGAACAGGCGGCGGACCGGCCCGCCGGTTTCCTGCCCGGGGCTGAACAGCTCCGCCAGGCCGAGACCCATCTGCTGCCCCACGTGCAGCGCACCGTACTCGATGCCCACGAACACCAGCCGGGCCGCGAAGCCGATCATCGCCCCGACCGCCAGCTCCGAGGCCAGTGCGGCCGCCAGGTCCGCCCAGGTCGCCGGCAGGGCGGCGGGCTCGGCGAAGCGCCCCATCGCGCCGACCGCCGCGAGGGCGATCACGATGCCGGCCAGCACGCGCAGCTTCACCGGCACGGCGGGGTGTGCGAACACCGGCGCGATGAGGAAGATTCCGGCGACGCGCGCCGCCGCCATGAGCAGCGTGGGTGCCCAGAGGATGTATGGCGTCAGGTCCATTCTGCGGTTTTGCCGCCACGGGGGTGGCTGGGCGCTCGGGGCGCCCGTTACGTGTCAGGGCCAGCCGGCGAACATCTGGCGGCTGAACTCCAGCAGTCGCGTCAGCATCCACGGCCCGACGAGCAGGATCATCAGGAGCGTGGCGACGATCTTGGGCACGAAGCTCAGCGTGTGCTCCTGGACCTGCGTGACGGCCTGGAGCACGCTGACCACCAGCGCCACCACCAGCGCCACGGCCAGCACCGGCGCGGCGAGCACCAGCGTCAGCGTGACGGCCTGCCGGGCCAGCTCGATTGCGCTTTGTGCATCCATGGTTCGCGTCCGGGGCGCCCTGCGCTAGGCGAAGCCCTTCATCAACGTCTCGACGACCAGCCGCCAGCCGTCGGCCAGCACGAACAGCAGAAGCTTGAACGGCAGGGAGATCAGCACGGGCGGCAGCATGAGCATGCCCATGGACGTCAGGACGGACGCCACGAGCATGTCGATGATCAGAAACGGCAGGAAGATGCGGAAGCCGATGGTGAAGGCGACCTTCAGCTCGCTGATGACGAAGCCGGGGATCAGCGACAGGGTAGGCACCTCGCGCCAGGTGAGGTCGTCGCGCGCCGCGAGGTCGTCCGGCAGGAACGGGTACACGTCGTCCTCGTTGCCGACGGCCTCCATCTGGCGGACCATGAAGGCCCGCACGTGCCCCTCGCCCCTGCCGACGGCGGTGGCCAGGTCCAGCCGGCCCGCGGTGTACGGGGCGATCGCGTCGCGATGCACCTCGCCGTACACGGGCCCCATGACCACCAGCGTCATCAGCAGGGCCAGCCCGAAGAGCACCTGGTTCGGCGGGAGCTGCCGTCGCCCGCGCCTGGCGGAGCAGCCCCAGCACGACCACGATCCGCGGGAAGCACGTGACCATCACGGCGACGGCCGGCGCCACCGCCAGCGCCGTCACGATCGCCACCCACTTCAGCCCGCTCGTTACGGCGCCGGGGTCGCCGGTGTCCGGCAGCTCGATGCGGATGCCGCTTGGCGCGGTCGTCGGCCGCGTGGCAGCGGGAGACGCGCCCGGCGGCGCCTCGGCGACGGCAACGGCCGCCCCGGCCGCCACGAGCAGAATGGCCGCCGCGCAACGGATCATTCGGGACGCTCCTCCGGCGGGCCGGCCTGTTCGCCCGCCGCGCACGGCTCGGGCCGGGAGGCCGGCTTCGTCAGGGCGTCGATCTCGCCCGGGTCGGTCACCTCCGCCAGCGTCGAGAGATTCCCCGCCCCGCCGCCCAGCAGCAGCACCCGCCGCCCCATGCGGACGAGGAAGAGTTCCTGCCGGGAGGTGAGGCGGGTTCGGGCGAGCACGCGGACGGCCTCGCCGTCGCGGGGCACGCGCCCGCCGCCGCCCCAGCGTCGCAACACCCAACGCGTGGCGAACACCAGCGTCACCACCAGCGCCAGCGCCAAGGCCGTTCGGAGCCACGCGCCGAGGGTGCTGCCGCCCCCCCCCCCGACGCGCTGCCCTTCGACCCCGCGACCGACGGGCTGGCTCTCGACGCCGCCGGGCGCTTCGTCAGCGGCCGCCACAGCCACCACGGCGAGCCCCATCGCCAGCGACAGCCCCAAGGCAATCCATTGTCTCGAACACAACGGCATCCGTGCCTATCCTTCCCGGGCCGTGCCCGGGGTGAAGACCTCCCGAATGCGGACACACAGCTCGCCGTCGACGACGACGGGCCGGCCGCGGGCCACCAGACAGTCGTCGGCGTACACCTCAACGTCGCCGTCGGCCGGGACGTCCAGCTCGACCACGCTCCCCGGCGACAGCCGCGAAACCGCCTCGACCGCCACCCGGGCCGAGCCGAACTCCACGCGGACCCTGGCTTCACGCGCCATGGGGGGCTCCCTCATCGGTGCGGGTCGCCGCGGGCAGGGCGGCGCTGGCCGTGTAGGCGGCATACTCATCGTCGGCGCGGCGGACCTCGGCCCGCGCCACCGCCGCGGCGTGCTTGCGGACGGCGGCATCGCGGAGGCACGCCACCGCCTTTCGCTGGCGGACCGCGTCGATCAGCTCCCGCCGGCGGCTCTCGAGCTCGCC
>CAZMDT010000180.1:0-6394 GCA_964564965.1 uncultured Planctomycetaceae bacterium
CGGCCGATCGCGCCGGGCGCCGGGGGGGGGGATGCTTGAAGGGCCGGGGTGGCTCTGTCATCATGTCTGCTGCGGGGCGGGGCGCCCCGCGGGATAGCGATGCCGAGATCACTGCTCACGTTCGGCCTGGTTGTTCTGATCGGCGGCTGTGCCGCGGCGCCCGACGGGCCGGCGCTGAGGCGGCATGCCGACTGGGGGGCGTATATCGCCCGGGACGATGCGACCGGCGCTCCGCGCGCCGCCGGCGCCGCGGGCGAACCCCCCGCCGATGAGCCGCGGCGCGCCGGGGCTGGCGGCCGGGCGAAGGCGTTTGCGCTGCCGCCCGAGCCCGGCCTGTCCGACCTGCTCACCTACGCCGCCCTCCACAGCGACGCCCTGAAGGCCGGGTTCCATCGCTGGCAGGCGGCGGTGGAGCGCATCCCGCAGGCCCGGGCGCTGCCCGACCCCAAGCTGACGTACGGGTACTACATCATCGAGGTGGAGACGCGCGTCGGCCCGCAGCGGCAGTCGGTCAACGTCTCCCAGACGTTCCCGTGGTTCGGCAAGCTCGAACTGCGGGGCGGCGCCGCCGTCGAGGAGGCCAAGGCCGCCTGGCTGCGGTTCCAGGACGAGAAGCTCAAGCTCTTCAGCCGCGTGAAGGCCGCCTACGCGGAGTACTACTACCTCGGCCGGAGCGTCGCCGTCACCCGAGACAGCCTCAAGCTGCTCGAGCAACTGGAGCGGCTCGTCCGCACGCGCTACCGGACGGCCACGGCGTCGCATCCCGACCTGATCCGCCTCCAGATCGAGGTGAGCACGCTGCGCGACCGGCTGTCGAGCCTGGAGGCGATGCGTGGCCCGGCGCTGGCGGCCCTGGACGCGGCGATGGGCCGGCGGGCGGGCGCCGCGGCGCTGCCGTGGCCCGGGGCGCTGCCGCTGGAGCCGGTGGCGGCGTCGCACGAGGCGCTGGTGGGGCGGCTGAGGGCGCGGAACCTGGCGCTGGCGGCCCTGGATGCGGAGGCGGCGGCCGCCGAGAAGCGCGTCGAGCTGGCGAAGAAGGACTACTGGCCGGACGTGACGCTGGGGGCGACGTACATCGACACCGGCCGCCGGGCCGGGCAGCCGGACAGCTCCCAGCCCGCCGTCATCGGCCTGCTCAGCGTGAACGTGCCGATCTGGCGTGACAAGCTGGACGCGGCGGTGCGGGCGGCGCGGCACGGGCAGGTGGCGCTGTCGGCGCGGCGCGACCAGGCGGCGAGTGACCTCGAGGCCGAGCTGGCGACGGAGCTGTACCACGTCCGGGACGCCCGCAGGAAGATCGAGCTGTACGTGGGGACGCTGATTCCGAAGGCGCGCGAACATCTGCGTGTGACGCAGACGGCCTACGCCAGCGGCGCGAGCGACTTCGCGGACGTGATCGACGCCCTTCGCGTGCTGCTGGAGTTCGAGCTGTCGCACGACCGCGCGCTGACGGACCACGCGGCGCGGCGGGCGGCCCTCGAGCGCCTGATCGGCGGGGCGCTCGAGCCCCCCGGCCACGCGGACGCCGCGCCGACCACCACGCCCGCTCCGTAGCTGCCCGCACCTGACGCCCGCGGCGCGGGCATACAATGGTTGGCAGATAGGGAGTCCGGCCATGCCCGACGCTCAACCGGCAGGGGAAGGCCCCGGCAGATCGGGGTCCAGATGGTACGAGCTTCTCGGCCGCCCGGCCGTGCTGCTCATCGCCGTCGCGGCCGCCTTCGCGGCAGGCGTGCTTATCCAATGGCTCTTCTCGCCGGCCAAACCGTATCCCCGCGGCGGGCCCTCCGCGGCGGCCACACGCCCGGCCGCCGGCGCCCACGCGCACGCCGAAGCCCAGCCGCAGCTGTACACCTGCCCGATGCACCCGCAAATCCGCCTGCCCGATCCGGACGCCCGCTGCCCGATCTGCGGCATGAAGCTGGTGCCGGTGCGTGCGAGCGGCGGGCACGGGCGCATGACGAGCACCTACAGCGAGGCCGCCAAAGCGCTGATGAACATCGCCACCGCCCCGGTGGAGCGCCGCTTCGTCAGCCATGCCGTCACGATGGTGGGGAAGGTGGCGTACGACGAGACGCGGCTGAAGTACGTGGCGGCGTGGGTGCCCGGGCGGCTGGACCGGCTGTACGTGGACTACACGGGGATGGCCGTGCAGCGGGGCTACCACATGGTGGACCTGTACAGCCCGGAGCTGATCTCCGCGCAGCAGGAGTTCCTGGAGGCGGCGAAGATCGTGAAGGATCTGGTGCCGGGCGACTCGGCGCTGATCCGCGAATCGGCGATGAGCAACCTGGCGGCGGCGCGGGAGAAGCTCCGGCTTCTGGGGCTGAGGCCGGCGCAGATTACGGAGCTGGCGGCCCGGGGCGAGCCGTCGGAGACGGTGACCATCTATTCCCCGGTCAGCGGCGTCGTCACGGAGCGGCTCGCCAAGGAAGGGCAGTACGTCCGGACCGGCACGCGGATCTACGGCATCGCGGACCTGTCGCAGGTGTGGATCGTGCTCGACGCGTACGAGTCGGACCTCCCCTGGCTGCACTACGGTCAACAGGTGCGCTTCACCACGCGCGCCCACCCCGGCCACACGTTCGGGGGACGCATCTGCTTCATCTCACCCATCGTCGATGATCGGACGCGGACCGTGAAGGTTCGCGTCAACGCGGCCAACGCCTCGGGCAGGCTGAAGCCGGGGCTGCTCGTGCAGGCGGCCGTCCGCAGCGACATCGACGCCGAGGGCAACGTGATCGCGCCCGACCTGGCGGGCAAGTTCATCTGCCCGATGCACCCGGAGGTTATCCGCGACGCCCCCGGCAAGTGCGACGTGTGCGGCATGCCGCTCGTGCCGGCGAAGGAGCTGGGGTTCGTGGGCATCAGCCCGACCCCGGCGCGCCCGCCCCTGGTGGTGCCCGCCTCGGCGGTGCTCCAGACCGGGCGGCGGGCCGTGGCGTACGTCGAGGCCCCCGAGGCGCCGAACCCGACCTATGAGCTGCGGGAGGTGACGCTGGGCCCGCGGGCGGAGTCGTGGTTTGTGGTTCTCGCGGGGCTCCGGGAGGGCGAGCGGGTGGTCGTGCGCGGGGCGTTCAAGATCGACAGCGAGCGGCAGCTTCGGGGCCTGCCGAGCATGATGTCGCCCCCGGCAGCGGCGGCGGTCCCGGCGGCGCCGGCCACGCGACCCGCCCACGCCGCCTCGCGCCCGCCCGTCGTGAACGTCCGCTGCCCGATGCTGGGCACGCCGATCGATCCGGACGCCGTGCCGGACGGGCTCTACCGCGTGCACCGCGGCCGGGGCGTGGGCTTCTGCTGCGCGGGCTGTCCGGAGGCCTGGGACCGGCTCACCGAGGCGGAGAAGGACGAGAAGCTCGCCGCCGCCCTGCTGCGCCCATCAGAGGGGCGGGGCGGTGACTGAGGGCGGCGTGGACAGCCCGGATGACCGGCGAAGCCCGGTCGGCCGACTCGTCGGCTTCTTCCTGCACAACAAGCTCATCGTGCTGGCCCTCGTGGTGGTGCTGGCCGGCCTGGGGCTGGCGCTGGCGCCGTTCGGGTGGGGCCTCGGCCCGCGGATGGGCATCGAGGCGGTGCCGGTCGATGCCATCCCGGACCTGGGGGAGAACCAGCAGATCGTCTTCACGGAATGGCCGGGGCGGAGTCCGCAGGACGTCGACGAGCAGCTCACGTATCCGCTGACGACGGCGCTGCTGGGGATGAAGGGGGTCCGCAGCGTGCGGGCGAACTCGATGTTCGGGTTCTCCAGCATCTACGTGATCTTTGAGGACGGGATGGACTTCTACGAGGCGCGGACGCGCCTGCTGGAGCGGCTCAACAGCCTCCAAGAGGGGCGCGACCACCCGGTCGGCACTCGCCTCGGGCAGGTCTTCTGGTACACGCTGGAGGGGCGCGACCCCGACGGCCGCCGAACCGGCGGCTGGGACCTCGAGGAGCTGCGGGCGGTCCAGGACTGGTCCGTGCGGCAGCACCTGACGGCGGTGGCCGGCGTCAGCGAGGTCGCCTCGATCGGCGGGTACGTCCGCGAGTACCAGGTGGACGTGGACCCCGACGCCCTCCGCCACTTCGGCGTGACCCTCCAGGACATCTACCGCGCCGTCCGCGACTCCAACATCGACGTCAGCGCCAAGACCGTCGAGCTGAACCGCGTGGAATACTTCGTCCGGGGGATGGGCTTCATCAAGCGGCTCGGCGACCTCGAACAGGCCGTCGTCAAGGTGGTCGACAACGTCCCCATCCGCCTCGACCAGGTGGCGACGGTGGCCTACGGGCCGGCGCTGCGCCGCGGGGCGCTCGACAAGGACGGCGCCGAGGCCGTCGGCGGGGTCGTCGTCGCGCGGTTCGGCGCCAACCCGCTGAAGGTCATCCAGGCGGTGAAGCAGCGCATCGGCGAGATCGCCCCGAACCTCAAGCGCAAGGTGGTCGTCGACTTCGCCCGCGTCACCGCCGAGCAGGTGCGGGCGTTCGCCGCGAGGCGGGGCTTCGCCGCCTACGCCGACGGCGCGCTGAACCAGGACGACTGGCTCGCCCACCTGGACGGCATGGCCCGGAGCGACTGGCCCGAGTGGGCGACGATTTCGCAGGTCACGATCGTGCCGTTCTACGACCGGACCGGGCTGATCCTGGAGACACTCGGCACGCTGGAGGAGGCCCTCCGCAACCAGATCCTCGTGACGTTCGTCGTCGTGGTGCTGATGGTGATGCACCTCCGCAGCAGCGCGCTCATCGGCGGGATGCTGCCGCTGGCCGTCGGGATGACGTTCGTGGCGATGCGCGTTTTCGGCGTCGACGCCAACATCGTCGCGCTCGCCGGCATCGCCATCGCCATCGGCACCATCGTCGACATGGGCATCGTGCTCTGCGAGAACATCCTCCGGCACATGGACGCGGCCGGGCCCGGGGAGAGCCGCCTGGCGATCATTCATCGCGCGGCCGGCGAGGTCGGCGGCGCCGTCCTGACCGCCGTGCTCACCACGATCGTCGGCTTCCTGCCCGTGTTCACGATGACCGGCAGGGCGGGCAAGCTGTTCCGCCCGCTGGCCTTCACGAAGACGTTCGCCCTGACGGCGTCCATCGTCATCGCGCTGGTGGTCCTGCCGCCGGCGGCGTGGCTGATCTTCCGCCGCCCGAAGCAGCCGCGGGGCATGGCGGCGCGGCGCTTCCGGGGCGTCGCGCGGATCGCCCTGTACGTGGCAACGGTCGTGGCGGCGCTGGCGGTTCTGGCGCACTACTGGATGCCGCTGGGGCCCGGGCCCTGGCGGGGGCTCGGCGGATACACCCGGAACCTCCTCTTTGTGGCGGTGCTGATCGGCGGGCTGGTGGGGGCGTTCCGGCTGTTCCAGGCGGCGTACCCGTACATCCTCGGCTGGTGCCTGCGGCACAAGGCGCTGTTTCTGGCGGTCCCGGTGGTGCTGATCGCGGCGGGCGCGTGCGCGTGGCTGGGCTTCGGCACGGTGGCCTCGGCGCCCGCCGAGGCGGCGGGCGGCCACCTGGAGCGGACGAACCTGTGGGCCTGGGGGACCGACACCTTCCCCGGGCTCGGGCGCGAGTTCATGCCCGCCCTCAACGAGGGCTCCTTCCTCTGGATGCCCACCATCAGCGTCCACGGCTCCATCGGCGAGGCGCTCGACGTGGTCGCCACGCAGGACGCCGCCATCCGCGCCATCCCCGAGGTGGATAGCGTCGTCGGGAAGATCGGCCGGGCGGACTCGGCCCTCGACCCGGCGCCGATCTCGATGATCGAGACGGTCATCGCCTACAAGCCTGAATACCGGCGCGAGGGCGACCAGCTCGTCCGCCAGTGGCGGGACCACATCCGCACGCCGGACGACATCTGGCGCGAGATCGTCGAGGCGGCCCGCACGCCCGAGGCGACCGTCGCGCAGAAGCTCCAGCCGATCGAGACGCGCCTCGTGATGCTCCAGACCGGCATGGTCGCCAAGATGGGCGTGAAGGTTCTCGGCGAGACGCTGGAGGACATTGCGGACGCCGCCGACGCGGTGGGGAAGGCGCTGGCCCGCGCGCCGGGCGTGCGCCCGGAGACGATCAACGTCGACCGCGTCATCGGCAAGCCGTACCTCGTGGTGGACACCACGACGGACGCGGCGCGGGCGGCGATGCGGCGGTACGGGCTGAACCCGCGCGACGTGCTGGACGTGGTGCAGACGGCCATCGGCGGCACGCGGGTCACCACGACCGTCGAGGGCCGGCAGCGCTACGCCGTCCGCGTCCGCTACCAGCGCGAGCTGCGCGACCGGATCGAGGCGATGGAGCGCATTGGCGTTCCGGCGGCCACCGGCGAGCAGGTGCCGCTGACCGAGCTGGCGTCGGTGCAGTACGTTCGCGGCCCGCAGATGATCAAGACGGAGGACACGTTCAAGGTCGCCTACGTGAC
>CAZMDT010000181.1:0-6369 GCA_964564965.1 uncultured Planctomycetaceae bacterium
AGTCGCGCCGAGTGAAAAGGCCTGCTTCGGCGGGCCTTTTCACTAGAGCAGGAGAGAGGAGAAAGCAGAGAGTAGAAAAGAGGCTGGCGCCTTCGATCGCACACCGACGCGGTTCGGCGCCAAGACCTCTGCTGCGGTCTGCCCTCTCCTTTCTACTTTCCGAGCCGTGGCTTACGTTACGGGCATGGCCTTCGCCTTCGAGAAACTCCTCGTCTACCAGAGAGCCGTGGACCTGGCCGACGGCGTCGCCGCCTCGGGGGGCCTCTCATGCGGCGACTGGCTCCTGGCCGACCCGCTGAACCGAGCTGCCCTCTCCACCGTGCCGCGCGGGACGGGCATCCGGAGATTCGCCGAGCCCCGTCGGGCGAACGACATCGCCGAACCGGTTGCACCGCCCCAAGCAGGTGCAAGCACTGTCAGCAATCGGGCGTTGATTGCTGACCACGGCAGACTAGCATGGAGCCCGGCACGGCCGGCCGCCGGCCCGTCTGTTGCGGCTGGCGGCCCGGTGAACACTGAGTAAGGACAGGCAAACCCATGACGAATGGGCGCAATCACGGCAGGCCGGACAAGTACAGCGTTGGCATCATCGGCCTCGGCCGGATCGCCTCGACGTACGGCAAGCCGCAGAATCCCTTCTCGTACTGCCATGCCGGCGGCATCCTCCAAAGCGACCGGGTGGTGCTGGCGGCCGTCGCGGACCTCTCCGAGCAGCGGCGGGAGGCCTTCCGGACGCTGTGGGGCGAGGCGCTGGGCGGGTTCGCCGAGTTCTCCACGTTTGCCGACATGTGGCGCGAGCGCCCCGTCGACATCGTCTCGATCTGCGTTCGCGGTCCGGAGCACTATGAGTTGGCGCGGGAGGTCATCGAGGCCGGCCCGAGGCACATCTTCCTCGAAAAGCCCCCGACCTGCTCGCTCGATGAGGCCGACCGGCTCGTCGCGGCGGCCGCCGCCAAGGGCGTCAAGATCACGGTATCGTACTCGCGCCACTGGTCGCCCGTGAACCTGCGGATGCAGGAACTCGTCCGGCAGGGGCTCATCGGCAAGGTGCACACGGTAATCGGATACGCCGATCACGCGTTCCTGTCGTCGGCCAGCCACGGCATGGACGCCCTCTGCCAGTTTGCGGGCTACGACCCGGTGGCCGTCTACGCGGTCGGCACGCCCGGCACAAACACGCGCGAGGGCTACGAGCCTGAACCGGGCCTCACGTCGGCCGTCATCGAATACCGCAGCGGCGCAACCGGCATCCTGGTCGGCAAGGCCGGCGAGCACGGTGTGTTTTACGTGGACGTGCTGGGCGAGAAGGGGCACGTCCGCTCCGGCATGTACACCGCGCCGGCCGCCTGGATCGACAAGAAGCCGGTCGCCCCGTCGCAGTTCGGCATGCCCGAGAACGCCAGCGTGTTCAAGATGGCCTACGGGCAGATCGCCGACTTCCTCGACGGCGGCAGGCTGCCGGACTGCACCGAGGCGGCCTGGCATGCCGTGAACGAGATTGGGTTCGCGGGCATTGAGAGCCTTCTGTCCGGCCGGAGGGTCGAGATTCCGACCCCGCAACGTTCCAGGAGGATTTTCGCCAACGGCTAGCCTCGTCTGAGCCACCCGAAAGGAACCACCTGATGTTCAAGAACCTCTGCCCGGGCATGATCGGAATCCAGGGGCTGGGCCTCTCTCAGACCGTCCAACTGGCCGGGGAGCTGGGGTTCCCCGGCGTGGACATCAACATCCGCGAAGTGAAGGCGCTGGCCGACGAGAAGGGCGTCGCGTTTGTGCGCGAGTTGTTCGCGGAAGCCGACGTTCGGCCGGGGCATTGGCTGATGATCAACGAATGGCGGCGCGACGAGGCCCAGTGGAAGCAGGTGCTTGCCGAGCTGCCCTCGCTGGCGCAGCTCGCGCGGTCGCTGGGATGCCGGCGGACCTCGACGTACTTCGGCTCGGGCTCCAACGAGCGGACCTACCGGCAGAACTTCGCCCACCACGTCAAACGGTTCCGTCCCATCGCCGAAATCCTCCGCGACCACGACCACACGTTTGGCCTGGAGTTCATGGGACCCAGGACCGTGCGGCAGAAGTCCCGGTTCGAGTTTATCCACACGCTGGGCGAGGCGATGGAGCTGGCGGCGGAGATCGGCACGGGCAACGTGGGGCTGCTGCTGGACTCCTGGCACCTGTACACCTCAGGCGACACGCCGGAAGTGCTCAAGACGCTGAAGGGCAGGGACGTCGTCAATTGTCACGTCAACGACGCCCCGGCCGGGCTGACGATGGAGACCTACGTCGACTCCGACCGCAGGATGCCGATGGAGACGGGCGTCATCGACCTGCCGGCGTTCATCCGCGCGCTCGACCAGATCGGCTATGACGGCCCGGTCACGCCCGAGCCTTTCAGCGCCACGCTCAACGAGCTTGCGGCACGGGACCCTGACCAGGCGGGTAGAGTGATCGCCGATTGCATGAACCGCCTGTGGAAGGCCTCAGGCGTCCAGGACGCCTAGCGGCGGCGCGCCACCGGCCGTCAGCGCTTCGCCCACTGTCTGGCCGGTTGGCACAGTCCTTGGCTGTAGCGGGACACCGTCGCGTCGCTGGTGCGGGCCAAGCGCGGGCGCCACTGGAGCAGGTGAGCGGTAGACCAGGGAGCCGGCACCTCAGGCGGCGGGGGCGGGGGCGGGGCGGGCGGTCAGGGCGCTCAGCCAGAGGATCGCGAGGACGGCCGCGATGGCCTCGCCGATGACGATTCCCCCGAGCAGCCCGCCGAACGCCAGCAGCCAGGCCCCCAGCAGGGCCAGCGGCAGCTGGAGCACGACAAGCCGGATCATGGACAGGCCCGCGCTGTGCAGGGGGCGGTTGATGGCGTTCATCGCGCCGGAGGCGGTGTGGATGATGCCTCGAAACGCCATGGCCAGCGGGAGGATGCGCAGCAGCAGCCGGAGCTGCGAGCGCACGTCCGGGTCCGCGCTGAATACGCCGGCCACGGGCGAGGCCAGCAGGGCGAGCGCTGCCACGCAGAACGCGCCCCAGCCGAGGCAGGTCAGCCAGGCGACGTGCAGCGCGGCGCGTGCGCGGTCGCGTCGGCCTGCGCCCCAGTTCTGGCCGATGAAGGGGGTGGCCGACACGCCGAGAGCGGCCATGGGCATGACGGCGAACCGCTCCAGGCGGAGGCCGGCGCTGAAGGCGGCAACGGAGGCCTTGCCGATTTCGCTGACGGCGTTGGTGAGCACGCCCACGGTAACCGGCACGAGCATGTTGGTGGCGGTGGTGGGCAGGGCGATGTAGAGGATGTCGCGCCAGGAGCGTACGACTTCGCGCAGGTGGGGGCGTTCGGTGGTGAGCATCCGCTTGCGGAGGCCGAGGACGCCCAGGGCGGCGGCCATCGACATCGCCCGCGAGATGACCGTGGCGAGGGCGGCGCCGCGAATGCCCATGGCGGGGACCGGCCCGAGGCCGAAGATCAGCAGCGGGTCGAGCACGGTGTTGACGCCCAGCCCGACGGTCATGATGAGGCTGGGCGTGAGGGTGTCGCCCGTGGCGCGAATGACGTTGTTGCCGACCATGGGGAAGATGACAAAGAGGACGCCGGGCAGCCAGAGGGTCATGTACTGCTCGGCGAGCGCGAGCGTGTCGCCCCGGCCGCCCATCGCGCGGAGCAGCGGATGGACGAACAGCAGCCCGGCGGCCACCAGGGCGGCGGCCATCAGCAGCCCGAGCAGAAGGGCATCGACGGTGAGCCGCTGCACGCGGTGGAGGTCGCCCGAGCCGATGGCACGCGACACGACGGAGGCGGTCCCCACCCCCACGCCCATCGCCAGCGCCACCACGGCCATCACCAGCGGGAACGTGTAGCCCATCGCGGCCAGGGCGTCCGTGCCGAGGCGGCTGACGAAATAGGTGTCGACGAGGTTGAACCCCGCGCCGGCGGCGAAGCCGATCATCATCGAGGCGGTCATGCGGTACAGATGCGGGCCGACGCGGCCCTCCACGAGCGTGGCGCCCGGCGGGCCCCGGCGCGACGCGCCGGGGGACGGCGTGCCGGGCTGTTCGCCGCGTGGGGGGCTCACGGCGCCTCCGCCGGGGCATCTTGGGTGGCGGAGGCGGCCGGCGAGGCGGGGGCGGGTGCGGGCATGGCCTGCGGGGGCAGCAGGAAGCGGCGGACCTTGGCGCCGGCGCGCCGGACATCCTCGACGGCGAGGTAGAGCGACGGGACGAGCGCCAGCGTGATGAAGGTGGCGAACAGCAGCCCGTAGCCGAGCGACAGCGCCATGGGCACGAGGAACCGCGCCTGGCGCGACGTCTCGAAGATCATCGGCGCCAGCCCCCCGAACGTCGTGAGGGTGGTCAGCAGGATCGGGCGGAAGCGCTGGATGGCGGCGGAATGGACGGCGTCGCGCGGACTCGCCCCGTCGCGCCGCCGGCGGTTGGCGAAGTCGATCAGCACGAGCGAGTCGTTCACCACCACGCCCGACAGCGCCACGATGCCGAACAGGCTCGGGATCGACAGCTCGTACCCCATCAGCCAGTGCCCCATGATCGCCCCGATCACCCCGAACGGGATGCTGACCATGACGATCAGCGGCTGCACGTAGCTGCGGAAGGGGATCGCCAGCATCGCGTAGATCGCCAGCATTGCCAGCGTGAACGTCATCTCCAGGCTGCCGAAGCTCTCCTGGATGTCCGCCTGATGCCCCTCGAAGCTGTAGCGGAGCCCCGGGTACTTGTTCACCAGATCGGGCAGCACGTTCTCCTGGAGGTCCGCGAGGATCTCGCCGGCCTTGCTGCGGGGGTCCACGTCGCCCTGCACCTGCACGGTGCGGCGCCCCTCGCGCCGCCCGATCACCGTGTAGGCCCGCCCGCGCTGGCGCTTGGCGACCTCGCGCAGGGGCACGAACGTGCCGGCCGGCGTGCGGACGAGCAGGTTGTCGAGGTCATGCTCGGAGACGCGTTCGGCCTCCGGGAGGCGGACCATGACGTCGATCTCGTTGCGTCCGCGCTGCTGGCGGATGGCCCGCGCGCCGAAGTAGGCGTTGCGGACCTGGCGGGCGATGCCCTCCGCCGTCAGCCCCAGGCTCTTGCCCTCCGGCAGGACCCGGAAGTCGAACTGCTCCTTGCCCGGCTGGAAACCATCATCGACGTCCCGCACGCGCGGGTACGTCCTGATCGCTGCCGCGAGCTCCCGGCTGGCGTCCTCGAGAACGGCCATGTCGCGGTGGCTCAGCTCCACCGCCACCGGCGCCCCGCGCCCCCCCGGGCCGCCCGATTCCGACGAGAACTTCAGGTACTCGATGCCCGCGATGTTCCCGACGGCCTCTCGCCATCGCTTCGTGAACTCGGCCGTGCCCATGATGGTGTCGCGGATGTCCGGGTCGGCAAGCATGACGCGCATGTCGCCGACGTGGCTGCCGCCGCGCCCGATGTCGGTGATGATGTACTGGACGAGTTCGGGGTGCCCGGCGTCGGCGGTGACCTTCTTGGCGCCGGCGAGGAGGCGGTCCATGACGTCACGCGTCTTCGCCACCGGCGTGCCGTACGGCATCACGAGGCTCGCGCGGGCGAAGTCGGATTCGACGACGGGGAACAGGCTCAGCCCCATGCGGCCGCTCAGGGAGTACCCGCCGACGATCACCAGCAGCGCCAGCGCCAGGCAGATCGTGACGTAGCGGTGCCGCATCATGAACCCGAGCGCCGGGCCGTAGCGCGTCCGCACCCACCGCAAGAACGCCTGGCTGAACTTCTGCTGCTGGCGGTGGAGCCAGGCGAACACGCCGCGGCGCTCGCGGTCCTTGTGGTGCCCCAGGTGCGCCGGCAGCACGAACAGGCTCTCCACCAGCGAGATGGTGAAGACGATGCAGACGACGATGGGGATCTGGCTGAAGATCTTCCCCGTGGTGCCCGGGATGAAGTAGATGGGCAGAAAGGTCGCGATGTTCGTCAGGATGCTGAAGGTGACGGGCACGGCGACCTCGCGGGCGCCGCGGATGGCCGCCTTCAGGAACGGCATGCCCTCCTGGTGGTAGTGATAAACGTTCTCCCCCACGACGATGGCGTCGTCGACCACGATGCCCAGCGCGATGAGGTACGCGAACAGCGACATCATGTTGATCGTCACGCCGAACACCGGCAGCAGCAGGAACGAGCCGAGGAACGAGATCGGGATGCCCATCATCACCCAGAACGCCAGGCGAACCTCCAGGAACAGCCCCAGCAGGATCAGCACGAGCCCCAGGCCCATCGACATGTTCCGCAGCAGCACCTCCACGCGCTGGCCGTAGTGCTCCGAGCGGTCGTTGTAGAACGTCAGCGATACCCCGGGCGGCAGCAGCGGCTGGAAGTCCTCCGCCCGGGCGCGGGTCGCCTCGGACACCTGCATCGGCG
>CAZMDT010000182.1:0-6364 GCA_964564965.1 uncultured Planctomycetaceae bacterium
ATGTCGAGGGCGCGGCGGTGATTCCCGAGCCGGTCTCCCTCCTGGCCGTCATGCTGGGCGCCGGCGCCCTCGGCGGGTACCTGCGGCGTCGAAAGCCCTGACTGACATGGAAGAGAGCGGACAGGCGCGGCGAGATCGCGCCGGCGGCCGCGGCGCGGAGGGCGCGCGGGCAGGGAGCCATGCCCATGAACGGATGCGCGAACGGGGCATTCGGATGCCGTGAGCGCCGTGCGTTTACGCTGATCGAGTTGTTGGTGGTGGTCGCCATCATCGCCCTGCTGCTGACGATCCTCGCGCCCACGCTGGAGCACGCGAAGGCCCTGGCGCGGCGGACGATCTGCGGCTCGCAGCTCAGGCAGGTCGCCGAGAGCCTCATCACCTACGGCTCGGAGCGTGAGTACCGCATTCCGCCCGGCGTGCGGCGCAAGCCCAACCTGGGGCCCTTCAAGCCGTTCGAAAGCTACGTAGCGTACTGGACGGAAAGCCACGGCCGAGGGGACGACGGCGGGCTCATCCCGTTCTCCTTCGCCTGCCTGTACGTCACCGGCGCGATGCCCGACGCCCGCACGTTCTACTGTCCGGAGCGCAAGAGCGGCTCCCGCAGCTACGAATACCAGCCCGAGCCGTGGGGGTCGGACTTCGGCACCCGCTCCGACGGCAGCAAGGACTTCTACATCCGCACGGGGCACCTGTTCTTCCCGTACTGCAACAGCGACAGCCACTGGAAGGACGAGCGGGCGGAGCGCCTGACGGACACCCAGCCGACGCAGTGCCTGGCCATCGACGACATGCTCTCGGGCCCGAGCCCCCACGGGTACTACTGGAACGTCGCCCGGATGGACGGCGGCGTCATCGCCGCGGAGGGACAGCGCTACTTCGACGGGATCGACATGAGCTTGCTGCCCGACGGCTGGCTGGGCCAGCACCAGGCCTGGCCGGAGTTCGCGCTCGTCCGCGACCGGATGCTCGGCCTGGAGTAGCGGGCCGGCTAGACCGCGTCGCTTGTTCTCGCGCCGCCGGCGCCCCGGCGGCAGGTGGCGAGCCAGTATCCCACGAACGGCCCGAACGTAAGGGCCGTCAGCAGCACCGGCAGGGCGCTGCCCAGCCGCGCCACCAGCAGCACGTGCGCCAAGGCCGTCAGGGCCAAGGTCAGGGCGACGCCGGCGGCCTCCATCGGGCGCCCGCGCGTCGGGCGCCGGACGCCGCGCGCCGCCTCGACGGCAAACAGCCCGCCGTAGATCGCCAGCGCCACCAGGAACCACCCCAGCACGTTGTGAAGCGGCGTGCCGAAGTACGCCCCCCGCACCGACCACCGCCAGGCCCCCAGCGAGGTCGCCAGCGGGTCGAGGAACATCCCGACGGCGGCGAGGCAGGCGGCACACAGGACGGCCTTGAGCGCTGCCGCCCGCCACCCCAGCCCGGCGCCGGCGCGGCGGGGAAACCGCCTCAGCAGCAGCAGCGGCCCCTGCGCCAGCACGAACCACGCCAGCGGGATGAACACCGGCACGCCGCCCACTCGCGGCCACAGCCCGTGGTGATAGCGGTAGGGATGCCCGAACGGCCCGCCCCAGCTCACGCCGGCCGTCTCCGCCGCCAGCGATACGCCCACCGACAGCGCCAGCAGCAGCCCCGCCCGCCCCAGCGACGATGTCGCCGCCGCGTGACAGAAGACCACGCCCGTCATCGCCAACGTTCCGGCCAGCAGCACCGGCCCGAGCGCCTCCCAGCGGACCGAGCCGTCGGCCATGATGAACGGGCCGGCCAGCAGGAGCGTGGTCAGCGCGAGCGCCGCGAACAGCGCCCGCGCAGCGCGCGGGCCGGGGCGGCGGGCGGTGTCGGGCGTGTCTGGCGGCCGGTCCACCTGAAGCTCCTTCGTCCTGCCGGGGTTCCGGCAGCGGGTGGATTCTAACGCCCGCGCCGCCGGCCGCAACCGCCCGCCCCGGCGAGGAACCGTTGCCAAGCCGCCGCCGGGGCGGTACCCTGCGCCCATTCGTTCGGACGCTGCCCCGCCGCCCGCGCGGCGCGGAGGCATCCCGGGCTCCCGGCGTCGGCCGCCAGCGGAAAAGGAACGCACCATGGATCACCAGCGCTTCATCGAGGAACAGATCGAGGACATCCGCCGGGCCGTCGGCGACGGCATTGCCCTTAACGCCCTCAGCGGCGGCGTGGACAGCTCCGTCGTCACCGTGCTCGCGCACCGGGCGCTCGGCCAGCGCCTCAAGACCATCTTCGTCGACAGCGCCCTCATGCGCGCCGGCGAGCCGCGGCGCGTCGTGGAGCTCTTCGCCGGCATGGGCATTCCCGTGGAGCTCGTCGACGCCCGCGGGGCGTTCCTCGACGCCCTCGCCGGGCTGACCGACCCCGAGCAGAAGCGCCAGGCCGTCACCGACACGTTCTACCGCGACGTGTTCGCCAAGGCCGTCCGCCGCAGCGGCGCCACCGCCCTGCTGCACGGGACGATCCTCACCGACATCGAGGAGACCGTCGCCGGCATCAAGCGCCAGCACAACATCCTCGCCCAGATCGGCATCGACCCTGAGAAGGCCTACGGGTACAAGGTCCTCGAGCCGCTCAAGACGCTCCGCAAGGACGGCGTCCGCGAGGTCGCCCGCCGGCTCGATCTGCCGGCGGCGATCACGGAGCGGATTCCGTTCCCCGGTCCGGCCCTGGCGGCGCGGATCGTCGGGGAAGTCACGGAGCAGCGCCTGACGACCGTGCGGGCCGCCACCGCCATCGTCGAGGACGAGCTTGCCCCCACCGGCGCGTTCCAGTACTTCGCCGTGCTGCTCAGCGACAAGGCCACCGGCATCCGCGGCGGGAAGCGCGAGTTCGGGCAGATCATCGTGGTCCGGTGCATCGAGAGCCTCGACGCTCGCGAGGCCACGCCCACCGAGCTGTCCTGGGAGCAGATCAACCGCATCGTCAAGCGGATCACCACGGAGATCCCGGACGTCAACCGCTGCCTCATCGACCCGACGCCCAAGCCGCCGGCGACCGTCGAGTACATCTAGGCCGAGCCGCCGGCCGAGTGCCCGGGCCTTCGGCAGCGGCCCGCCGAAGGCGGGGCGAAGACGCGCCGCGGCCGGCCGGCCTTCGGCACTCCGCATTCCGTGTTCGACGGTCGGTGTTCTTCCGGTCCTCCGGCCTGCCACGGCGTACTGCCGGCCCGCCGGGGCGGAGCCGGGGCTCCCAGTCCTCAGTCCCCGGTCCTCAGCCCTGCCGTCTTCTTGCGCGTTCTTGCGCATTCTTGCGCGCTGTGCCCGGTTCTTGCGCGTTCTTGCGCATTCTTGCGCATTCTTCCCTGTTCTTGCGCATTCTTGCGCGTTGGTTCTGACGCAAGAGCCTACAAAACAAGGGCTTATCGGTTCAGGCCCGCCGGAAGCGAGCGTTTCTTGATTTGTCAATGTGAAATAGGGGGCAGAATTGGCGTCTGAAGCACAGACTCGCCTGACCGACGACGCCGACGGATCGCCATCCGTCGGCGCGTCGGGGACCGTCCCGGTCCGCTTTCGGGGCATCTTTGGCCTCCGGGTTCCGGCCTTTCCCGACCCCGGGATCGCGCGCTCTTGTGGTATTCCCGTCATTCGGCCTCACCCGTCTCCCGTCTGGCGGCGTTCCAGGCGAACGTTTATTATATAACATATATCGCATAGAGGCAAAGCATATTGCAAAGTATTTCTGCGTTCCCCAGACAGCCCCGGCCGCGGTCTGGCCGGGGGCGAGGAAGGCGATGCCACGCACAAGCGTTCCGCCCGGCGGGCCTGTTGGGCAACTGTCCCAAATCGTGTGGACGGCCGTGCCGGCCACGACCTGTTGCGGTCCCCGAGGCCACTGGAACGCAATTTGTTATGCGTTGAAAGAAGCCCCACAATCCTTGGGACAGTTGCGGTGTTCCGCGGCGCGGGCGCAGACCGGTGAGCGCGCGCGAGGACGATGTCTCGCGGAGCAGGGCGTTCCAGCCACCACCCACAAGCGAACCGGCCGATGCCTCGGCGGATCGGGATCGCGGCTGGTCAGGGGGGATCGGGTATCTCTACTTGAGGGTCCCGGATCTCAGACCTCCGATTGCCGAGGGCTGCCGCTGCGGCTCCCGGCCGGGGGAGGGGCTGGCGGTCGCGGGCGGGCTCGACTACGCTTTCAGCCATGATTCGCGAAACCGGCACTCAACTGGGCGCGGCGTACGTGCGTGGCGACGGCACCGGCTTCGCCGTCGGCACCGGCGTCGTCGAGCGCCGCTGGCGTTTCACGCCCCATGGGGCCGCGACCATGCGGCTGGCTCGGCGCGGGGGCAGGCGATGGGTGCGGGCGGGCGGCTTCGATTGCGACTGGTCGCTGCCCGGCCTGACGGGCGACGGCGAGCCGGCCGAGCTGATCGCGCTCGACGCGGAAGCCCGGCGGGGGGTGGACTACACGGCCGACCACGTCGCGCTCGAGGCGGTGTTCCGCTGCTCGTCGGCGGGCTTCGACGTGCGGTACAGCGTGTGGGCGTATCCCGACGCTCCGGGCGTGCGCACGCAGGTCGCCCTCAGGCCGCGGCGCGCGTTCGCCCCGGGCGAGCTGCCCACCTTCCTGGGCGGCGCGCGAAGCGAACGCCTGCCGCTGGCGGCGCGGGCGGCGCGCCTGTTCGCCGCCGGCTACTACAACGACACCCAGCACCGCAACTACGACCACACGCCGATTCTCCGCACCCAGGCCTGGCCAAGCGGCCGCAAAGGCACCACGCCGATCGACTGGGCGAACCTGATCGCGCTGGAGCGCGGCGGCGAGGGGGTGGCGCTGGTGAAGGAATCGCACAAGTGCGTGAACCAGGAGGGCGTGGACACCGGGGCGTTCGTCGTGGGTGAAGGCCGCGTCGAGGTCACCGGCCTGGGCCTGACGCCGAACCATTACGCCGGGGGTCTGTGCGCGGACCGCTGCGATCGATGGCACGAGTGCTGGGCCACGTGGGTGGTCCTCTACAGCGAGGAGGACGCCGACGACATCGAGACGGCCCGCGAGCTGGCGATCAAGCGGATGGACCGTTGCCGGTTCCCGTTCCGGCCGGAGCGGGACCGGTGGATCATGGCCAACACGTGGGGCTCCGGCGGGGCGGGCGAGGGCTCGCGCAGCGCCGCGGCGCAGGCCAACGTGCTGCGCGAACTCGCAAGCGCCGCGGACCTCGGCATCGAGATCGTCCAGATTGACGACGGCTGGCAGGCGGAGCCGGATGAAGAGCAGCCGACCGAGGCGGCCAAGGACTGGCGCCCCGGCCGGACGCGCTGGCCGGACGGCTGGACGACGCTGCGCGCCGCGGCCGACCGGCTCGGGGTGGCGCTCGGGCTGTGGTTTCCGTGGTATGTCGAGACGGAGGCGATCGCGTGGAACGTCGAGCACGGCGGGTTCCGTCGCCTGAAGCTGGACTTCATGCACCTTCGCGGGCGGGGCGACATCGAACGGCTCACCGCGAAGGTGCGCGAGCTGGTGGACCGGTTCGGGCCCGGCCTGGGCATCAACTGGGACGCCACGGAGGTGAGCCCGCGCATGGGGTACTACTTCGGCCGCGACCACGGGAACGTCTACCTGGCGAACCGCCCGGCGCCGCCGGCGGGGCAGGTGCGTCTGGGGCACGTGACGTATGCGCCGCGGCTGACGCTGCGCGAGGCGTGGCACCTGGCCCACTACATGAACCTCAACCAGGTCCAGATCACCTTGCAGAACGTGGATCGCGTCAACCCGGCCTTCAGCAACGCCGTGCGGCACGGGCACGACTACTGCTTCGCCATCACGATGATGGGCCTGCCGATATTCTTTCAGGAGACGCACTACTACGGCGAGGAAGCGCGGCGGCAGCTTCGACCGATCATCGCGCTCTACAAGCGGCACCGCGACGCCATCCTCGGGGGGTACGTGTTCGCCATCGGCGACGAGCCGTGCGACCGGGCGTGGTGCGGGTTCCAGTCGCACCGGTTCGGAGACGGTGCCGGGCACCTGACGGTGTTTCGCGAGCTGCACAACGCGGATGAGGAGGCGCCGCTGCGGTTGCGGTTCGCCGGGGGGCGGCAGGTAGCGCTGACCGACCTGCTCAGCGGCGAGTCGTTCACGCGGGAGGCGGACGAGGCGGGCGCGATTGTGCTTCGGCTCCCGGCCGCGCCTTCTTTCGGCTTCTACGAGTACCGGTTGCGCCGGCCGCGGCGGTAGTTGCCGCCTCAGCCGAGCCTGGCGTGGTATTCCTGGACGCTGCGGACCTTGCCGGCGCCTCTTCGCCGCACGGCGATACCCTCGGCCGCCGCCACCGCCGCCGTCAGCGTGGTGATGTACGGCACCCTGTACCTGATGGCCGCCTTCCGGATGTACGAGTCGTCGAACTGGCTCAGCTTGCCGACGG
>CAZMDT010000183.1:0-6345 GCA_964564965.1 uncultured Planctomycetaceae bacterium
TCGGCGGAGCCGACGATGTCGCCCCAGTGGTACGGCACGGCCAGCCCGCACCCGATGGCCTCGCAGGCCTCAGCGGCCTCGGCGGCGTCGAGCGTGTAGGTGCCGCCCACGGGCAGCAGCGCCACGTCCACATCCTTCAGGTCGCTCATCTCCGGGATGAGGTCGGTGTCGCCGGCGTAGTAGACGCGTTTTCCGGCGAGCGTGATCACCGCGCCGCACCACGCGTTGGCCTTGGGGTGGAAGCGCTTGCCGATGTTGTAGGCCGCCACACCCTCCACCTGCACGTCCTTGACGGACACCTGCTCGCCGGGCGTGACGGCGTTGGCCGCGTGGAGCTGCTCGATCACGTCGCCCGGCGCGATGATCGCCGTGTCGTCCTTCGAAACCTTCTCGATGTCGGGCGGAGAGAAGTGGTCGTGATGGCTGTGCGAGACGAACACGAGGTCCGCGTCGTGCGGGGCACCGGCGAGCTTCCACGGGTCGATGTAGACGACCGTCCCGCCGCCCGCGAGGCGGAAGCTCGCGTGCCCCAGCCAGGTGATCTCTACGGCCATGGGGGTTCCTTTCCGTGGGACTGTCCGCCGGTCATTCTACGTTGCCGGCCGCCGCAGGGCTACCGGCGACTGACGCGCCCGGCTGGTGCAGCGCCGCGGGCCCTTGCGGCCGGCCGCCAAGCCGGATCGTTGATATCGCACCTCTCTCGTGCCATATAATGCTTGTGGGGCGAGGAAGCGTGTTTAGGTAATGTTCTCGCTGACGAAACGAACTGGGTATGCCCTCGTGGCGCTGTCGCACCTGGCGCGGCTGCCGGAGGGCGAGCTGGCCAGCGCCCGTGAGATCGGCGAGCGGTTCGGCGTGCCCGTGCCGCTGCTGATGAACGTGCTGAAGCGCCTCGCCGCCGCCGGATACGTTGCCAGCGTCCGCGGCGTGCGGGGCGGCTACCGCCTGGCCCGGCCGGCGGTGGAGATCAGCCTGGCCGACGTGGTGTCGGCGATAGAAGGCCCGGTGGCTCTGGCCGAGTGCCTCGCCGACGGCGACGGTCGCGACGGGTGCCGGTGCCAGGTGCTGGCCCGCTGCCCGCTCGTCGGGCCGCTCCGGAAGGTCCACCGCAGGTTGCAGGGCGTCCTCGCCGACACGACGCTGGCGGAGCTTGCGGGACAGGCGGCGCTGACCGACAATTAGAGGAACCGCTATGGCCGTCAAAACACCCATCTACATGGACCACAACGCCACGACGCCCCTCGATGCCCGCGTGCTCGAGGCCATGATGCCGTACCTCGCCGAGCGTTTCGGCAACGCGGCGAGCCGGAGTCATTCGTTCGGCTGGGCGGCCGAGGAAGCCGTCGAGCACGCCCGCGGGCAGACGTCCGCCCTCATCGGTGCCGGCGCCAAGGAGATCGTCTGGACCAGCGGCGCCACCGAGAGCAACAACCTCGCCATCAAGGGCGTCGCCGAGCTGCACGCCGACAAGGGCAACCACATCATCACGTGCAAGGCGGAGCACAAGGCCGTCATCGACCCGTGCCGCTGGCTGGAGAAGCGCGGCTCCGAGATCACCTGGCTGGACCCGGACGAGCACGGCCGCGTCGCCCCCGAGCAGGTCGCCGACGCCATCACCGACCGGACGGTCCTCATCACGCTGATGACGGCCAACAACGAGATCGGCACGCTGCATCCCATCGCGGAGATCGGGCGGATCGCCAAGGAGCGCGGCGTGCTCTTCCACACCGACGCCACGCAGGCGGTGGGCAAGATCCCCCTCGACGTGGCGGCGCTGGGCGTGGACCTGCTGAGCCTGTCGGCGCACAAGCTCTACGGCCCAAAGGGCGTCGGGGCCCTCTACGTCCGCGGGCGCGGGCCGCGCGTCCGCCTCGCCTGCCAGATGCACGGCGGCGGGCACGAGCGCGGTTTCCGTAGCGGCACGCTGAACGTGCCGGGGATCGTCGGCCTGGGGGCGGCCTGCGAGATCGCGGCGGCGGAGATGTCGGACGAGGCGGCGCGGCTGAGCGCCCTGCGCGACCGGCTCCAGCGGCGCGTCATGGACGGCGTCGACGAGGTGAAGCTCAACGGGCATCCGACGGAGCGGCTCCCGAACACGGTAAACCTGTCGTTCGGCTACGTGGAGGGCGAAGGCGTGATGATGCGGATGAAGGACGTGGCGGTGTCGAGCGGCTCGGCGTGCACAAGCGCGTCGCTCGAGCCCAGCCACGTCCTCCAGGCCATCGGCGTGCCGCCGGAGTTCGCGCACGGGTCGATCCGCTTCAGCCTGGGGCGGACGACGACGGCCGAGGAGGTGGACTACGCCGCGGACCGCGTGCTCACGGCCGTCAAGGAGTTGCGGGAGCTGAGCCCGCTGTACGACATGGCGAAGCAGGGCGTGGATCTCGGCAAGGTGAAGTGGCAGCACTGACCGCCAGGGGAGAGGCGATGCAATACAGCCAGAAGATGATGGACCTCGCGATGGCCCCGAAGAACGTCGGGTCGCTGGACGAATCGGCGGGCGACGTGGGCACGGGCGTGGTGGGCTCGCCGGTCTGCGGCGACGTCATGAAGATGCAGATTCGCGTGGGCTCCGACGGGCGGATCGTCGACGCGAAGTTCAAGACGTTCGGCTGCGGGTCGGCCATTGCCTCCAGCTCGCTCGCGACGGAGTGGCTCAAGGGGCGGACGATCGCGGAGGCGGAGCAGATCAAGAACATCGCCATCGCGAAGGAGCTGGAGCTTCCCCCCGTGAAGGTGCATTGCTCCGTGCTGGCGGAGGACGCCATCAAGGCGGCGATCGAGGACTGGCGGAACAAGCAGCAGGCCGGCAACGGGGGTTAGCGGGGGGATGGCCGGCTCCACCCATAATAGCGCCGGGCCCGAAGGCAAGCCCTCGGGCCCGGCGTCGTTCTGTGGACCTGCGCAAGGCAGGTGCGTTGCCTGCCTAACGCAGGCCACCTATGTTATATTGTCCCACGGATCACCTCCTTTCTTGCGGGCCTGACGCCGCCATTGGCGCCCGGCCCTGGGCCTTACCCAGCCGTCACGGTGGGAAACTCCCCGCGACGCCGGGCCTTCAACCCTCGGACGCCTCCGAGGGCCCGAGCCGAACGCCGCTTCAAGGCCGCGCCCGGCGAAGAGGCACGGAAAGGGTTACCGCGCCCCTCTATAGACATTATACCGCGCCTTCGCCCGGCGGCAAGGGCGATCCGGCATCTGCGGGCCCGGGCGCGGCCTTACGGAAGCCATATCGCAGCAAGCGGGTATCATCGGCTGCTGCCGCGGCGCGGCGAGCGCGCCAGAAAAAGCGCAGCGTGAGGTTGACAGGCCGGGGGAGGGCGGGCAAGCTGTGCCGCTTCACAAGGCGCGGCCGGCTTTGGTCCGGGTGGCGCCCGTGACGGGACGATGTCCGAGCCCAAGGAGACCAATCGTGAAGAGCCGCAAGCTGCGCGTGGGGATCATCGGAACCGGAGGCATCAGCGGGCTGCACTTCCAGGGCTGGCAGAAGCTCAAGGACTGCGAAATCGTCGGCGTGTTCGACGTCGATCAGGATGCCGCCAAACGGCGCGCGGAGGAGTTCAGCGTGCCGTGCGTGGAGCCGACGGCCGCCAGGCTGCTCGCGCACAAGGATATCGACGTCATCGACGTCTGCACGCCGAACCGGTTCCACCGGAAATACACGGTCGCGGCGCTGAAGGCGGGCAAGCACGTGCTGTGTGAGAAGCCGCTGGCGCTGACGCCGCGGGAAGTGGACGTGATGATCGCCGCCGCGAAGGCGGCAAAGCGCAAGCTCATGTGCGCCCAGCACCAGCGGTTCAGCGCGGACAGCCTCGCCCTCAAGCGCTACCTCGCCGGCGGGCGCCTCGGCGAGATCTACTACACCCGCACCTGGTACCTCCGCCGCCGCCTGCTGCCTGGCCGGCCGGGCTTCATCTACAAGGCCCAGTCCGGCGGCGGGCCCTGCATCGACATTGGCGTGCACATCCTCGACCTGGCCCTCCACCTGATGGACAACTTCGCGCCCGTCTCCGTCTGCGGCGTGGCCATGACGAAGCTGGCGAAGCGTCCCGACGCCTGGAGCGAGTGGGCCGCCGACTACGACCGCAAGGGCCTGGACGTCGAGGACTTCGCCGCCGGCATCGTCCGCTTCGCCAACGGGGCGGCGCTGAGCCTCGAGTGCAGTTGGATGCTCAATATCAAGCCGCGATCGATGCAGAGCATCGACCTCTGCGGCACCGAGGCGGGCGCGAAGTGGCCGGAGTGCGAAATCTACGACCACACCGACCGCGACTACGTCAACACCACGCTCCAGGTCCGCGAAACGGGGGAGCCCGCACACCACGCGGAGATCAGGTGCTTCGCCGAGGCCGTCATGGGCAACACCACCATCCCCGTGCCCCCGGAGCAGAGCCGCGCCGTCATGGCCATCCTCGACGGGCTCTACCGCTCGCAGAAGGCCGGGCGGGAGGTCAAGGTATAGCAGGGCGCCGCGGCTCCGCGGGCGAGGCGGCAAGAAACGCCTCGATGGCGGCCGCGCAGGCGCCGACGGTCACCCCGGGCGACTGCGGCGCCTCGCGGACCCCGCCCACGAGCCGCTCCGGGTCGGCCGCGAAGTACGCCTCGCCCTCCTTGTACACCATCCGGTGGCAGTACGGCAGCAGCGCCGCCAGCAGCCGCGCCGCCCGGCGCTCCGGCTCGACGCCCCGCAGCTTCCATTGCCCGCTCGACTCCGCGAGCATGGCTGCGCAGAGCGCCGTGGCGCTGGTCGAAGCCGGCTGCTTCGGCATTGCCAGGGCGCCCGCCGCCGGGCCGGCCTTCACCAGGTGCTGCTCCAGCCACGGGCCTAGCGCGGCGGACACGCCGACGTAAGTGCGCGAAGGCCCGAACTCCGCCGCGGCGAGAGCCCGGCCGATCCACGCGGCCTCAACCAGTGACGCGGGCGGCTTGCGATCGGCCGGTGCGTCTGAGGAGCCCAGGGCGGGCACGACCGAGGCCAGGACCTCCCGGGGCGCCTCGGCGGCGCCAGCAGGTCGCGTCTGGCACAGAGCGGCCAGCCCCATCGCCCGCGTCGTGCGGTCGAGCGTGTCGGCCTCCGGGCCGGCAAGGACCGCACGCAGGTAGGCCGACACCTGGAGCCGAAGCAGCCGCACCTGCGGCTGATCCGGCTGGCCCGCCAGGACCATCAGCAGCAGGGCCGTGGCGGCTGGGTCCGCGCCCGCCTGCGAGGCGACGTGGGCCTGCTCGGGGTCGCCCTCGATGAACGGCAGGACATACCGCATCGCCCCGTTGACGCTCGTGGCGTAGTCCGTCGCCCCGGTACGGGCCGCAAGGCGCCACACCGCCAGCGTCGCGTGGAGATGCTCCCGCAGGCTGACGGGGGCGTCGTCGCCGGCCGTGTAGCGACCCGTCCGGGCCTCCTGGTGGCGGACGAGGAAGTCCGCGACAGCCTTTGCGGCCGTGGCCAATTCCTTGGGGCCGGGCGGCTTGGCGGGTGCGGGGAGCTTCCCGTCGATGAGCTCGACGTTGCGGCCGTCGGGATACGCCACGAAGTGTCGCGAGGCGAAGACCGCCCAGGCGGTGGCGGGGGTGCCGAGCTTGCGTTCGGCGGCGGCCTTGACGCCCGCCGCGTCCAGACCTGCCGCGTATGCCTCTGACGGGAGCAGATACCGTGTGCGATGTTCCCGCGAAGCCCGCACGCCGGTGCGGCCCGGCGTGACGCGGGAAACGAGGCTCTTGTCCTCTGTGGCCACCGGGGGGGCGATGACCTCGACCTCGACGGTCAACGCCTCAATGACGGCCTTGGTGACGCGGTTGGGCAGCTCGGGGCTTCGCATGGCCTTGAGCGCGGCGCGGACGACGGCGCGGCCGGGGACTTGGTCACTTGCGACGATCTGGGCCTTGACGGCCCCGTCGCGCCGAAGCGTCACCGCGACGGCGTGAATGTCGGCGGCGGGAGCGGCGAGTGCGTCCGGCACAGCCTGGCTCTCGGCGGGCGTTCGGTGCAGGAGGTACTCAACCATCGCCGATCGTGCCAGGCGCGTCATCGCTGCGCCTTGGGCTGCGGTGACGGCCGGGGCAGCAGGGGGTGCCTGTGCGTCATCCTGGGCGGAAAGCCCAGCCGCCGCCAACAGGGGCAGCACGGCGATGACGGTCATGCGTCGCATCAAGGGCGTTTATAGGCGGCTGACGGGCCCGAGTAAAGCACCATTCCAGCCCCGGCCGCCAGCGACGCCGGACGAAGGCTGCGGAATCAGGCGCGAGGGCTTAGATGGTGTCCAAGTCCTTGTTGGAAAGACTCTTATACACCAATATCATTCCATGAGCCATTTTTATGGTTGCAGGTCGAGCGAGCAGTGTCTGTCG
>CAZMDT010000184.1:0-6269 GCA_964564965.1 uncultured Planctomycetaceae bacterium
TGGGCACGCCGGCGGCGTCGCAGATGCCGCGGACGGCGTCGAGGGCGGCGAAGACCTCGGCCTCGCAGCCGCCCTCGCCGTGGCCCGCCTCCGGGCGCTGCGAACAGAACAGCCGCGTCCTCGCCCGCTTCTCGGGCACGTCGTCGGCCGTGGCGAACTTCCCCGCCAGCAGCCCCTGCGCGATCGGCGAATAGCACAGGATGCTCAGGTCGTTCTCCACGCACATGGGCACGACGGCGCGCTCGATGGGCCGCCACAGCAGGCTGTAGGCGAGCTGGTTGCTTTCGGCCCGCCCCGCCGCCAGCAGCTCCCGCATGTAGCTGGTGCCGAAGTTGCTCACCCCGATGGCGCGGACCTTCCCCTCGCCCTGGAGGTCCCGCAGCGCCGCCAGCGTGTCCGCGATGACCATCGTCCGCCGCGGCCAGTGAATCTGGTACAGGTCGATGCAATCGGTCTTCAGCCGCCGAAGGCTCTGCTCGCAGGCGCGCCGCACGCCCGGCGGGTCCAGGTGGCGCCCCGACACCTTCGTGGCGATCACCGCCTCGCGGCGACGCCCCGCCAGCGCCTGCCCGAGGATCTCCTCGCTTTCGCCCCGCCCGTATCCCTCGGCCGTGTCGAAAAAGTTCACCCCGGCGTCCAGCGACGCCCGGATCGCCGCGATCGAGTCGCTGAGTTCGTTGTGGCCCCAGTTGAAGTCGTCGCTGACGAGCGACCACCCGCCCTGGCAGATGACGGACACCTCGATGTCGGTGCGTCCGAGCTTGCGGTATTGCATAAGCGTCGCCTTTCCGGCCGTTTCGGATGGGTCCTCTGGAATCCTATCAGCCCTCGGCCCGGGCGCCAACCGACGGCGGGGCCGAGATTGCCCGTGGTGTTCGCGGCGCGGCGGCGTTTAACATAGCGACATGCACGCAGCAACCATGCGCGAACGCCATCGGTCAGCACGCCGGCTGGCGTGCACGATGGCGCTGGCGGCGCTGCTGGCGACGGCGGGCGCGCCCGCGGCTGCCCGGGACAAGCCGGAGCCCGCCACGGCGGAGGCCGTCGAGCGCCTCGTGCAGCGGCTGTACGTCGAGAGCTTCCGCACGAACGACAAGGCGGCGAGCGAGCTGGTCAAGATCGGCAAGCCGGCCGTGGGGCCGCTCGTGAAGCTCCTCCAGACGCGCGAGGACGTGAACCGCCCGTACGTCGTGGCGATCCTCGTGGAGATCGGCGAGCCGTCGGTCGAGCCGCTGATCGCCTCGCTGGGCCACGCCAGCCCCCGCATGCGGGACGACGCCGCCGAGGCGCTGGGCGCCATCGGCGACAGGCGGGCGGTGAAGCCCCTGCTGGCCCTGCTGCCCGATAGCGATGGCGCCGTCCGCCGCCGGGCGGTCCGCGCCCTGGGGCGCCTGGGCGACCCCGCCGCCGTCGCCCCGCTCATCGGCGCGCTCCGGCAGCCGGACGCGAAGCCCGCCGAGCGCGACGCCGCGCTCGCGGAAGCGGCGGCCGAGGCGCTCGGCGCCATCGGCGACAAGCGGGCCGTTGAGCCGCTGCTGGCGGCGCTGGAGGACAAGCCCGACGTCCGCCTGGCGGCCATCGCCGCGCTCGGGGCCATCGGCGACGCCCAGGCCGTGCCGGCGCTGCTGCCCCTGCTCCGGAGCGCCGATACCGACATCGCCCTCGCCGCCGCCGAGGCGCTCGGGAAGACGGGCGACGCCCGCGCCGTCGAGCCGCTGCTGAAGCTGCTGGCGGGCGCGAACTGGCTGATGCAGCCGACGCTGATCGAGGCGCTCGGGCGCCTGGGCGATGCCCGGGCCGTGCCCGCCCTGGAGGCGCTCATCAGCGAGAAGAACCTCATCCGCTCCCGCCAGGTGCTCGCCGCCCTGCTCGCCATCGGCGGCAAGGAGGGCGCCGACGCCGTCCGGCGCGCCATGCAGCACAGGAGCGCCCAGGTCCGCAACGCCGCAAAGGCCGCCACCGGCGACCATGCCGAGAGGCAGCGGCAGGCCCGCAAGAAGAGGGGGCGCTAGCGGCAGGTGTCCGCCCGGTTTGACCACGCCCCCGCAGGAGATCCCGCCATGTCCGCCGAGCCCGCGCTGAAGCACTCCGACGTCGTGTTCATGTACGCCGCCGACGAGGCGGCCTATCGCGCCTACGGCGCCACGGTCGTCGGCTGGGGCGGCGCTCACTCGCCCGAGCGGGTCGCCTTCCACCACGGCCTGGGCATCCGCTGCACCGGGTCCATGTGGTGCCTGACCGCCGGGGCGGAGAACCTGCACAACGACCCCGCCTTGCTCGCCGCCTGCGCCGTCGACATCGAGGGCCGACCCGTGCCCGTGCCCTGGCTGTTCGACCACGTGTACGAGGGCACGCGGACCTACTTCGGCTGCACCAACCACCCCACCTTCCGCGAGCACACCCGCCAGCGCGTGCGCGAGGCGATGGCCGGCGGGGCCGACGGGCTCCACGTGGACGACCACCTCGGCACGGCGAACGCCGCCGCGAACTTCGGCGGGGGCTTCTGCGACCACTGCATGGCCGCCTTCCGGGAGTATCTCCGCGCGCACGCCGGCGCCGACGAGCTCCGCCGGGCCGGCGTGCGGGGGCTCGACGGCTTCGACTACCGCCACCTCGTCCGCGCCTTCGCCGCCACGCGCGAGGCGTACCTCAAGATCCGCCAGCGCATTCCGCTGATCGACCTGTTCGAGGCGTTCCACAACGCCGCCGCCGCCAAGCACGTCCGGTCGCTGGGCGAGCTGGCCGCCGAGGCCGCCGGGCACCCCGTCCTGCTCAGCGCCAACGCCTGCCTGCCCGACCGCCAGCACACGCACGTCGTGGAGCACCTGACGCACATCGTCTGCGAGGTGCCGCAGCATGCCGCCGACGGCACGGCCCGGCTGGGGGAGGCGATCCAGGCGTACCGGATGGCCTCGGCGATGGCCCGGCCGCTGGCGGGCACGGGGCACGGCTGGGACTGGGCCTACGTGAAGGCCCACGGGCTCATCGAGCTGGTGCGGGTGTGGATCGCGCTGGCGTACGCGCACGGGCAGCGGTTCATGGTGCCGCACCCCTCGGGGCAGTGGTGCTTCACGGCGGAGATGGGCACGCACCGCTACGCCGCGCCGGTGGAGGCGTACGCGCCGGTGTACCAGTTCATCCGGCGCCACGCGGAGCGGTTCGACGGCTACGAGGAGGCTGACGGGGCCTCGCCCGACGCCGGCGAGGGCGCCATCGCCACGCTGCGCGTGAAGGCGGGCGCGCCGGCGGTGGTGCACCTGGTCAACACCGACTACGAGCCGCACGACGGCACGCGGCGGCGCCACGGTGGGCGCATTCGCCCGGCGGCGGACGTGGCCGTCCGCGTGCCGGCGGCCGCCCCGGAGAACCGCCCCGCTCAGGCAACGCTGCTGAGCTGGGACGCCGAGCCGCAGAGCGTCTCCTGCCGCCGCGCCGAAGGCGCCGTCGAGTTCGCGGTGCCCGAGCTGCGCCTCTGGACCGTCGCCGTCCTTGAGTAGGCGACGGCCACGCACGAAGGGGCACGCGGCTCCCCGTTGCCTACTGCCTCCCGCCCGCCTCGCCCATCAGCCGGTCCAGCGGGAACGGCGGCTGCGCCAGCGGGCGGAGGGCCAGCGACATCAGCGCCACGGCGTTGTCGTCGCCGGCGATGCGGTTAATGCGCACCGCCCCGCACCGGCCGCAGCGGTGCACGATGGCCCACTCGCCGTCCTTGCGGACCCACACGGTGATCGGCTCCATCTCGCCGCGACACCCGCAACGGCGGTCGCCGGAGCGAAGGTCCACGTGCAGGCTCCACAGGCAGTGCGGGCAGTGGTTGCGATGGCGCGTGCCGGGCGCCTCGGCGGCGACCCCCTGCCCGCAATGGGCGCAGACGAACGCCGCGTCATCGACCGGGGCGCGAGGGCTCGCGTTCCTTGGTCGTCTCAAGCGGTTCTCCCGCGTCGGGCAAGTCCGTACCGAATCCACGTGCCGCCGTGCGTGTGGCCTCGGCGGCGAACGGCGTGGGGAGATTCGCTTTCCGGGCAGACATAGACGTTCCCTTCATGCAGGTACGGCGTAACGGGGTCGCGCGGCGTGCGAAGGGGCCGCGGGCGGTGGCGTCGCGTGTGCGGCCGATGGGTATGCGGCGTGGAAACGAAATCGGCCGCCCCTGGGGACGGCCGGTGGAGCCGCCGAATCAGAACCGTCGGCTCAGGCCGAAACCCGTGCAGGGCGTGACGACGCGACGAGTTGTCCGGTTGCAGTCATCAACTGCCCTTCATGTACGGGGTTTCGGTATCGAGCCCTGCCGACGCGGATGGGATTATGCGGCGCGCCGGGCCTGCGTCAAGCGCCGAGTGGCGACGGGGGATAGGCCACAGGCAATGGCGCGAAGGATTCGGGTGTCCGTGAACTCGTTAGCTCGTGGACGCGCTGGCCAGGCGCCGGCCGGCGGGTTAGTCGCCGGCGTAGAGCCGCCCGAAGTAGGCCCGGTACCCGGCGGGCGGCGGGTAGGCGTCGTGGAAGCGGCAGTCGGCGGGGAACGGCTCCGCCCCTTCGCTCCGCAGCCAGGCCATCACGGCCGGGTCGCAGCCGCGACGCTCCAGCTCATCGAGGGCGGCCGCGTGCAGCCGCGCCACCACGGCCGCGTTGTCAGCCGCGATTTCTTCGGCCTCGCCCATGCGCCGCAGCGCGCTGTGGGCGGGCTTCAGCGCGACCTCCAGGCACCACCGGCCGTCGAAGGCGGAGAACAGCCCGCGCCCGTCCTGGTGGTTCCACTCGTTGGCGGGGCGCCCGGCGAGGGCGATCCGCCGCGGGGCCTCGCGCTCGCCGCGGGCCGTGGCCAGCATATCGAACGACTCCGGCCCCTCGGGCACGTCGGCGCCGGCGATCCCCGCGACGGTGGCGAAGATATCCTGCGGCTGGACGATTGCCGCGCACCTTCCGCTGCCGCCGCCGGGCACGCGGACGAACATCGGCACGTGCCCCTCGCCCTCGCGCACGGGGTAGCGTTTGTGGAACTGGCCCCGCTCGCCGAGGCTCGTGCCGTGGTCGCTCGTGAGCACGATCGCCGTCCGCTTCGCCAGCTCCGTCCGCTCCAGCTCCTCGAGGAAGTGCCCCAGCCACCGGTCCACCCAGCTCACCTTCGCGGCGTAGAACGCCCGGACGCGCCGGGCCGCCGCCTCGGGGATGTCCGCCGCGCGCGGCAGGCCGAACGAGCGCGGGTCGACCCGCCCGTCGTAGCCCGGCGTCTTGTCGTACTTCAGCACGAACTCCGGCGGGGCGTCCCACGGCTCGTGCGGGTCGAAACAATCCAGCCACAGCAGGAAGTTCTCCCGCCAGGCGTTGTCGCGCAGGAACTCGGCGCCCGCGCGGAACAGGCGGGCCGCGTTCCAGTCCTCTGCCTCGCGCCGGTGGCGGTTGGCGCGGAGGTAGCTCGCCAGGCCGGGGCGCTGCCAGCCGGGCGCCTCGCGGAAGTCGAACAGGCGGTCCGCCGCCCAGTTGTCCGGCCAGTCGAGGCGGTCGGTGACCCACGGGCGGTCGACCTCGGCGCCGCGGATCTGCGTCCAGGCGTGGAACGGCCAGTCGAAGTTGTGCCCGCCGTTGACCAGGTGCGGCGTGTCGTGCAGCAGTTGCGTGGCGTAGCCCGCCTCGCCGAGCGTCCACGGCAGCGTCACCGCGTCGAACGACAGCGGCTGCCAGTGGTGAAACGGCCCGCCGTAGCGCCCGGTCATCGCGTCGGTGCGGTGCGGGATGGTGGGGAAGCTGGCGGCGAAGGCGTTGTCGAACACCCAGCTCTCGGCGGCGAGGCGGTCGAGGTTCGGCGTCTCGATCCACGCGCTGCCGTGGGCGCCGATGTGATCGTAGCGGAGCGTGTCGATGACGATGACGACGACGTTCATGGCGGCTCCTTGGAGAGGGGCAATCGTGCCGGATTAAGGCCGTCGGGAGACTTGGCCCCGGGCGCCGCTCGCGTGCGGCCGGAGCAAGAGAAAGGGCGCCACGAGTGGCGCCCTTTTCCGCTTCGGTTCATTCGGCCGAGGCTCAGCCCTTGGTGACGTTCGTCGCCCGCGGGCCCTTGTCGCCCTGGACGATCTCGAACGAGACCTTCTCGCCCTCGGCGAGGCTCTTGTATCCCTCGCCCTGGACGTCGTTGTGGTGGACGAAGACGTCGTCGCCGCCATCCACCTGGATGAACCCGTAGCCCTTGGAGTCGTTGAACCATTTCACTGTACCAGTCGCCATTAGCATGGCTCCTTATTGCGTGCGGCGTACCAGCGGGTTTGCGT
>CAZMDT010000185.1:0-6262 GCA_964564965.1 uncultured Planctomycetaceae bacterium
CGGCAGCCGTCGCAGCACTTGCCGCACCCGATGCACAGATTCTCGTTGATGCGGTACCCGTAGGCGTTCTGCTCGACCTTGAACCGTTCAATGGCGTTAGTGGGGCACAGCTGGAAGGGGGCAGCCGGGCCGGGGGACTTCGGCTGCTGGAACGCGTAGCAGATGGTGCAGTAGCCGCAGGCGGTGAAGGCATGGACGCACTTGACCGCCGACGGCTCGAGGACGCAGTTGGTGGCGCAGTTGCCGCACTGGATGCACTTGTAGGGGTTGATCTGCCAGACGGAGTCCTTCCGCGACGCCCCGGCGGGCGTGCCGCGGGTGGCGGCAAGCAGCCCCGCCCCGCCGAGCCCGACGACGGCTGCCGCACGGGCGCCCGTCTTCAGCAGATCGCGACGCGTCGGTTTCTCGCGCGGCTCGCTCATGACTCCTCCGCTTCCGCCTGCCGCGTGTACTGTGCCGGCGGCAGGATGCACCCGTCCAGCAGCGGGCACCCCCGGCAGCGGGCGCCGTTGATGCACTCGCTTTGCGGGCGGCCGCGGCGCCCGCCGCGCACCAGCAGCCACCCCACGGTGGCGATGCCCGCCGCCGCCGCGCCGCGCGCCACACTGCGAAACAGCCCCCGCCGCGTCAGCTTGTCGTTTGTCCTGGCCTTCAGCATGGTGGCTCCAGCTACTCCGTCGGCGGCTCGTACACGTGTACGATGCCCGTCCGCGAGTCGAGCACGAGCACGCGCTGCCGCGAATCGATGGCGACGTCCAGGCCCTTCGCGCCGCGGAGGTCGGCGACGACGGCCTCCACGCGGCCCCGGGCCTCGCCGGTGTCGCTCGCATAGACCTTCACAAGCGCCTGCTCGCCCTTTTCGGCCGTCACGAGCCGCCCGCCCGGCAGGGCCGCCAGGTGGACCGGGTTGCAGCAGCCGGAGAGCTTCGCCAGGTCGCCGGTGGTGTCGAGGTCGCCCCAGGCGGACTCAAGCCGGCCGTCGAATCCGTAGACGCGGATTCGTCCCTTGGCGGCGCCGGCGTCGGTCACGCGGAGCCCGCCGGGCACGACGGCCACGTCGAGCAGGCGGTTCAGCAGGTTCACGTCCTTCAGTTCGATGACGTCGAGCAGCTCGCCGTCGGTGCTGTAGTGCGCGACGAACCCGGCCCGGCTCGTGTGGTGCAGGGCGACGAAGATGCCCTGCTCGTGGAGCACGACGCTGTTGACTTTCGCGCCGTCACGGGGCGACGGGAGGCGCTTCTCCGGCGCGCCGTCGGGCGAGTAAACGGCCAGCCCCGCGGCCAGCCCCACGTACAGCCGCCCGTCGCCCGCCATCGCCAGGCAGCGTGGCGCCTCCGGCAGGTCGGCAATCACCGTCCCCAGCGGCCGGCCGTCCGGGGCGAAGGCCACCACCTTCCGGTCGCCGGCGACGCAGATTCGGTCCCCCGGCCCGGCGGCAAGCGCCAGGGCCTCGCCGAGGCCCGTGCGGATGGCGAGCACCTCACGGTAGCGCGGCACGTCGGGCGGAATCTCCCGGACATGCTCCTCGGGCAGGAACTCGCCGCTGAGCCCCGGCCCGGAGGTGCCGAACGGGTCGGCCCGCACCACGAACAGCACGACCGCACCGGCCGCCAGCACGACCGCCAGGACGATCAGGACACCCCGCGTGGTGACGCTGCTGTTCTTGGTTCCGGGCATTCGGGGCTCTCGCCGACAAGCGGCGTCAAGTCTATTGAACCAAAAAGGTTGCGGTCAGTTCAAGGCGCCGCGCCGGCCCCCACCGCCGACACGTCCAGGCACACCATCTCCGTCTCGTCGCGGAAGATCATCCGGCCCCCGGCCAAGGCGATCGGCGCCCATGCCTTCCCCCCGCCCTGGAGCACCCGCGCCCGCGCCAGCGGCCGAAAGCCCCCACGCGAGACCCGCGCCATCGTCAGCACGCCCTCCTCGCTGAGCAGGTACATCCTGCCGTCGGCAAGGATGAACGGCCCCCAGCCGAAGCGGTACCCCCCGCCGCTGTGCCACAGCACGTTGCCCTCCAGGTCCATGCACGCCAGCTCCTCGCGGTGGGGCCCCACCTTCGCGATGACGGCGTAGACGAGCCCCTCGTGCACGATGGGCGTCTGCTGGTAGCTGCCGAACTCCGCCTCGCGCTTGGCCCACAGGCGCGTGGCGGCGACCTCGCCGTCGCGGCGCGCCAGTTGGATCATCACGGTGCCGCCGCCGTAGCCCGCGGTGAACAGCACGCGGTCGCCCGGCAGCGGCAGGGGCGAGGGGGCAATGACGCTGTTGGCCCACTCGGTGGTGCTCCAGACGATTGCCCCGTCCTCGGCGGCGACGGCGACGGCGCCCTCGCGGAAGGCGTACACGTACGTCTTCCGCCCCTCGAGCGTCATCGGGCTGATCGAGGAGTGCGTCATCGTCCGCGTCCAGCCGGGCGGCGTGGGCGTTTGCCAGACGACCTTGCCCGTGGCGCAGTCGATGGCGACGAACAGCGCCTCGCCGCCGGGGGCGAACAGGGCCACCTCGCGGCCGGCGGCGTCGGTGTCGATGAGCGGGCACTGCGCGGCGTTCCACGAGGGCACCTGGGCGCCGTACTCGCGGACGAGGTCGACGTACGGCCGGGGCTGCGGCTCCGGCTGGCCGGCCTCGGTCTGGTACGTGCGCCGCCAGAGCGGCCGGCCCGTTTCCGCGTCGAAGCATGCCGCGTGGCAGCGCGGCCCGAACGTGACGACGTGCTTTTCGGTGACGGCCGGCACGGTGCGCGACACGCCGTGCTCGATCTTGATCCGCACGCTGTATGCGGTGCGCCACAGCTCGCGTCCGTCGGCGAGGGCGAAGCAGCGGACCACGTCGCCTTTCCACCGCTCCGCGACGGTCCCTCCGAAGCTCTGCTCGATGAGCGTGCGGTTGATCCGCAGGACCTTCTGCTCGTCGGCGTCGAGGGCGATCGCGCGGGTGCCGGCGATGGGGTCGAGCTTCGTAGAGAGGCGCAGGTAGGAGGAGAGCCGGACATCGGGGAAGTGGTCGGCCCGGTAGAACGCGCGGTCGCGGACCACGTCGTTCAGGGCCTCGAGCAGCACCTGGCGGTCGGCGGGGCCAAGCTCATCGGCCGCGCCGCGCAGGACGGCCTCGCGGGCCGGCGGCGGCAGAAGCTCCCACACCCGCCGCTCGGGGCTGGGCGCCGCCCTGTCCCCGCCGGCGGCCAGGCGCCCGCACAGCGCCCGCCAGTCGGTGATCTCGGATGCCCGCAGCAGCAGGTAGTCGGGCGGCTCGTAGTCCATCACGTAGAGGCGCCCGTTGAGCACCGCGGCACCGGAGTGCCCCTCGCCCAGACGGACGCGCCAGAGGACGGGCGGCCCGCCGGCGGGCCAGGCATCGGCGAGGGGGACGTTCTCCCGGCTGACGGCGTCGCGCCGCGGGCCGCGGAAGCTCGGCCAGCGGCCCGGCAGCGGCTGCACGTCGCTGGAGAACAGCTCGTGGCGGAGGCTCCAGGGCGGCGGCCCGGGCGGCTCGACGCCCTGCGCCGGCGCCTCGGCGCCGCGCTCGCCCGTGGTCCGCACGGGGCGCCAGTCGCCCAGATCGATGCGGAAGACCCACGCCGCCGCGGCGGCCGCGCCGATCAAGCCGATCATCACCGGAAGCACCCTGGCTGGGATGGAGCCCTTCATCGCCTTTGGGTTATTGAGGCAAGCCCACGCCAGTTTAACCAATCGGCGGGGGATACCGAGCGTCAAAAGGAGGCGCCGCCGCTGCGAGAGGCCGCCCACAGACACTCATGTAGCTAGGGCACGAGGACGCGGTGGACGCGGCGGCCGAGGCGGCAGGTCACCTCGTAGGGAATCGTGCCGGCCAGGCGGGCGAGCCCCTCGACGCTGTGCGCCTCGGCCGGGTCGGCGGAGATGATCTCGACCTCATCGCCCGGGCGCGCCTCGGGGATGTCGGTAAGGTCGATGATGGTCTGGTCCATCGAGACGCGTCCGCGAACCGGCGCGTGGCACCCGCGGACGCGCACGACGGCGGCGTTCGAGAGGCTGCGGAGGTAGCCGTCGGCGTAGCCGGCGGGGACGAGCCCGAGACGGCTGGGGCGGTCGAAGGTGTAGGCGAGCCCGTAGCCGCAGCCGCTCCCGGCGGGCACACTCTTGACCTGCATGAGCGGGCCCGTCAGCCGCAGCGCCGGCCGGAGCGGCAGGCGCCGCTGCATCTGGTCCGACGGCTGGTAGCCGTACACCGCGATGCCCGGGCGGACCATGTCCAGGTGTGTCTCGGGCAGGTCGATCGTCGCCGCCGAGTTCGCCGCGTGCAGCAGCAGGCCCTTGGTCTCTCCGCAGGCGTCCGCCGCGAACACGAACCGGTCGAACTGCTCGCGGGCGAAGCCCTTGTCGGCTTCGTCCGCCGTCGCGAAGTGCGTGTAGAGCCCCGTCAGCCGCACGCCCTCGGCATGGCGCACCGCCTCCGCCAGCGCCGGCGCGCCGTCGAGAGGCACGCCGCCCCGGCCCATGCCGGTGTCGATCTTGAGGTGCACGTCTGCGGGCCGGCCGGCGGCGTCGGCGGCCGACGAGATGGCGGGGACCTCCCCCGGGTGCGTCACGGTGAGCGTCACGCCCGAGGCGATGAGTTCGCGCAGGGCGGCCCGGGGGGCGGGGGGCTGCTGTTCGGCACCGGGCGAGAAGAACACCAGCGTCGCCCCGTCGTACCCGCGCCGGCGGAGCTCCAGCGCCTCCGCGGGGGTGGCGACGGCGAGCCAGTCGGCCTCGTGGGCGATGACCGGCAGCAGGGCGTCGAGCCCATGCCCGTAGGCGTCGGCCTTCACCACGGCGCAAATGAGCACGCCGGTGCCGACGTGATCGCGGATGAGTCGGAGATTGTGACGGACGGCCGAGGCGGAGATCTCCGCCGTCAGGTAGCTTGCGCCGTCTGCCTCGGGCGTGGCGGCGCCGGCAGGCATGGCGCGCCGCGCGCCGGCGGGCGCCGTGTCGCCGCCGTGTGAAACGTAGCCGGCCTCCTCTCGGCGGTCGGCCGCGCCCGTCCGCCTCCGAGCCGATGCGTCGCGTGGCATCTGCCGCTCCCTTTGCCGCGCCGCGGGGCGCCGCCAACCGATTATAACCCACCACCGGCAGCCGGTCTATCGCCTGCCGGGCTTGACCACCGGCGAGGCCGCCGATATCCTGTACCCTCAGCCCGCATGCCCGGGTGGCGGAATTGGCAGACGCGCCAGGTTGAGGGCCTGGTCGGCCATACGGCCGGTGCTGGTTCGAATCCAGTCCCGGGCATTGCATCTGTCCCCGCGCTGCGCCTCGCCAGACGGCGAAAAACGCACGCGCCTCGTCGCTTCCAGCTTGCGTATCGCCCGCCTTCATGCGATAATCACATCAGGCCGGACGGGGGCGTTGGCGGCCGCGAACGGAGGGCGGAGAAGTCCAGATGGACAAGGACACCTGCGGTACCCTCGGCAGGTTCTCGGACGCGGCGAGGCTGGAAGAACAGCTCAGCGCCGCCTTGGCCGAAGCGGCCAGCGAGGTTTCCCGCGCGGAGATCTTCGACGTTGAGCAGCGGTCCGAGGTGTACGCCATTCTCGACGCCATCAGCGCCGACACACAGGCCCATCGCTGCGTCGTCGGGCGCTGGGCGAACGACCAGACCGGAAGCGTTCAGCATGTTTGAGCAGGTGGAGCTCGCCCGGCATTTCCAGTCGCTGCTGGTGAAGGAACAGGACGCGGAGCGGATGTACGCCGGCCTGGCGGCGGAGGTCGATGACCCGGCCCTCAAGGCGCAGGTCGAGCAGCTCCGGCGGGAGAAGCAGCGTCACGTCGCGCTGGCCGAGCGCCTGCTGGAGCTGGTGGAGTAACCTTCCCTCGCGGGCACTTCGGCCCCCACGCCCTGTTTCCGTGCAGCCCGTCCCTGGCAGCCCTAGGGCTGGCGGGGGCTCGTATTTCTCGCAGGATGCCTATGGACTCCCGGCGCCGGCTTGGTATCATTCTCTGGCACCTGACATTGGAAGGAGACAACAGATGGAAGCGCTTGGCATTATCGTTGGGATCATCACAATCCTCGCCATTGCGGCAATCGGGGTCTTGGCGCTGATATCGTTCCTGAGGCGGATTTACCGCGTGGCGCATCTCATCATGCTCATCTCCTGCGGCGCCCTCATCCTCGGGACGGTCCTGGCCCTGATCCCGACCCTGACGACCATCGTCATCGGGCTGATCCTGTGCATCCCCGGCCTGGGCGGCTTGGTGACCGGCTTCATCATGGTCACGATCAAGCTGTGGGAGTCCGCCCC
>CAZMDT010000186.1:0-5053 GCA_964564965.1 uncultured Planctomycetaceae bacterium
GCGGAACAGGTCGTGCGCCAGCGAGGCGTAGGCGATGGGCAGCGGCTGCCCGGCGGCGCCGGGATAGGCGTCCCACGCCCCCACGTCCAGCGACTTGGCGAAGTCGATGTGGCTGATGCCGCGGTTGAACACGCCGGTGGAGTTGTGCGTGACGAACTGTTTCCGGCTGACGGTGTCGCGCAGGGCGCGGTACTGAATCCGCAGGTACTCGAGCTGGCTGTCGCTGAAGAAGCGGGCGTAGTCCATGCAGTGCCCCTGCGTGGACCGGACGTGGCGGGGCGTGTCGATCTCGCCCCAGTCGCTGTACTCCTGGCACCAGAAGCGCGTCCACCACGCCTTGTTGAGATCCTCAAGCGTCGCGTAGCGCCCCTTGAGCCACTGGCGGAACCGCCACCGGCATTCGGAGCAGTGGCACTCCGGCGGGGCGCCGTTTTCCGGGCCCATCAGCTCGTTGTCGATCTGCCACCCGATGACCGCCGGATGCTCCCCGTAGCGGCTGCCCAGGTCGCGGGCCAGCTTCTCGGAGAAGTGGCGGTAGATCGTCGAGCTGGCGCACACGTCGCGACGGGCGCCGAAGGTGCGGCGCTCGCCGCTGCGCAGCACGACCATGATCTCGGGGTATTGCGTGGCAAGCCACGCGGGCGGGGTGGCCGTCGGCGTGCAGAGGACCACGCCGAAGCCCTTGCGGCCGGCGAGGTCCAGGAACTCGTCCAGCCAGTCGAACGTGTACACGCCCTCGCGCGGCTCGATGGCCGTCCAGGCGAAGTCCAGCATCCGGATGACCGACAGCCCCGCCTCCTTCATCAGGTCCAGGTCCGTCGCCCATTCGCCCGGGTCCACCAGCTCCGGGTAGTACGAAACGCCCATTTGGAGCATGCGTGCTGCGTCCTTTCGCGCTGAGTGTTCGGGCCGGCGACCCGCCGAAGGCGTGCCGGCCATGCCGGGAAGGCCGTGAGGATACCGACCTTCGCCCAGCCGGGGAAGCGCCGTTTCCCCGTCGGAGCGGCTATCTCGGCGCCTTGGCCGGCTGCGTGGCCGGTCCCGGCGCGCCGGGATGGGGACTTGCCGGGGCAGTGGCCGGCCGGCGCGCGGGGGCGCTCGCGAGGGCGTAGAGGACGACGTTCGCCGCGAGGTCAGCGGCCGCGGACGGCATGTAGCTCTGCGCGCCGTGGGCGGTGTGCCCGTCGAGCGTGTCGTGGATGCCGTACGGCGCGAAGATGGCGGCGGCCCGGTCGCCGATGTAGTACGCCCGCAGCGGCGCCGGCGCCTCCCGCACGCCCAGGCGGAACGCCTTCGTGCGCTGCGGCTCCTCGATCGGCGGACCGCGGAAGTCTCCGCACTTGCCCGTCAGCAGGCCGGAGCGCTCGGGCACCTCGCGCTCCCGGCCGCCCATCTCCATGAAGAGCTTCTGGAGCATCGTCCTCGCGGACCGCTCGAAGGGGCGCGAGCCGCCGATGGCGTTGACGAACAGCGTCCCCCCGTCCTCGACGTACTCGCGCAGCGCCTTCAGCTCGTCTTCGCTGAGGGTGAAGCTCTCCGAGCCGGTCATCCACGCCAGGTGCTTGTCCTTCAGGGCCTCCGCCGTAATCGCCGCGCCCTTCGAGGCCTCGATGGCCACGCGGTTCTCCGCGGTGAGCTTCTGCGAAAGGTACTCCAGCGCGTACGGCTGCGTGCTCCAGTTTCCCCCGTGCCGCAGCCAGGCCACCGTCGCCCGGTGCCGCGGTTCGCGGTCGGAGCCGGTGAACACCGGGCGCAGGCGAATGCCCAGCTCGTTGCCGTCGGTGGCGTACATCAGGAAGTTGACGCCGAGGTTGAAGTCATCCCGCCGGGTGGTGATGAGCCTTCGCTGCCAGGCGCCGCAGAGGTCGCGCTCGCAGATGACGGCGAGCAGGCGCGTGCCGTCCCCGAGGCCCCACATGGGCGCCTTCACGTCCCCGCCCTCGAACTTCTCGTAGGCGGCGTAGACGGGGTGCGAGGCGTCGAGCTTCCGGAGCGCGTAGTGCCCGCCGGCGCCCTGGCGCTGGGCGGCGTACAGGTCGGCGAGCCCCTTCTTCGCCGAGGCGAGAAACGCCTGGCTGCCGTTGGTGGGCACGAACAGCAGCGTCCCGCCGCGGAGGGAGTACTCGCGGAGCTTGGCCCACTGGTCGTCGGTGATGGCCAGCGGGCGCGTGCCCTCGATCAGCAGGATGGGCGCGTCGAGCAGGAGTTGCACGTCGTCGGTGATGCGCACGACCTGCCAGCGCATCCGCCGCTCGATGTTCCGCCGCATGAACTCGCTGAACCGCGCCACGTCGCGCGTGTGGAAGTTCCACGTGTTGTCCTCGCCGTGCTGGAGCTTGTTGAACGTCAGCGGGATGCGCCCGCGGGCGAGGAAGATGAGCTCGAACGCGGCCCGCACGGTGGGCCCCCACTTGCCGCGGAACCGGCGCCCGTACGGGTTCGGCTCGCACAGCACGCCCGCCCCGGCGGCGAACCAGTCCATCTCGCCGATGAACTTCCTCCCGCTCGCCATGCCCACGCGCTGCACGCAGAACGTGACGTAGCCGTTGTTGATGTAGTCCGGCGTGAGGTTCTCGGCCAGGAAGGCCGACGCGCGGTCCACCGCGCCCTGGTGGCGGTACGGGCCGGAGGCCAGCAGCAGCACGTCCTGGCAGAGGAACAGGCTCGCCAGCCCCGCCGCCGTCATCGACAGCGTCGAGTCCGACTTCTCCGCGGCGCCGGGCTCGCCGGGGTACGTCCAGCCGCCGTCGGCCTTCTGCCTCGCGAGCCAGGCCTGCTCCACGCGCGCCACCAGCCGGCGGTCGATCTCGATGCCGGCGCGGTCCGCCTCCCACAGCGCCAGCAGGGCGAACTGGCTGCACGAGTTGTCGCCGGTGCGCTCGGGCCCGCCGTAGCCCCACGTGCCGTGCCGCAGCGCCCCCTCGTTGAGCCACGCCAGGTCCTTCCTCAGCCGATCGCCGTACGGGTGGTCCGCCCACTGCGCCGCCACCTGCGACAGCACCATCGCGCGCGTCGTGACGACGTAGAGGTTGGTGCTTTTGACGGCGGCCAGCGCGTCGAGGCCCTTTCGCATGGGGTCGCTGCGGGGCTTCTCGCCGGCCTCCATCAGGGCGAACAGCGCGATCGCCGTCTCGCCCCCGGCCGGCACGCCCACCGGGCGCCCGTGCCGCTCCCAGTGGCCGCTCTTCTGCTGCTGCTGGAGCAGGTAGCGTCGCATCTCGCCGATGGCGCGGTCCACGTCGCGGTCGGTGACCTCGCGGTACGGGCGCCGCTGGGGCCGGGCGCCAACCGCCACCGACGCCATCAGCAGCACCGCGATTGCGGCCCGGCCGTTCACCGGCCGCCTCCCTGCTGCTGGAGCTTCAGCATCTCGTCCTCGAGCCGGCCTAGGGCGGCACTGGCGGGGAAGCTCGAGGCGAGCCGGCCGTGGACGCCCATCACCGCGCCGTCCTTGTGCCGCAGGCAGCACATCCCCAGCGACAGCAGCGCGCGGGGAATGACGTCCTGGGCGTTGTGGCAGGCGCCGACGTAGCGGTTGACGGCGGCGGCGTAAGGCCCGGGCCCGCCCGCCTGGAGGATCTGCATCGCCGCCTGCATGAACTCCCACCGCAGCGACGGCCACGGGTAGCGGTACACGACGGCCAGGTAGTGCTTCGCCGCCCCGGCCGCGTCACCCACGCCGTAATGCAGCCGTGCCAGCAGCGCGTCCATGGCGTCGGCGTCGCGCGCGGTGAACGTCATCCGCTCGAGCTTGGCGGCGAGGTCGAGCCCGCGACGGGCGAGGTCCGGCGTCTGGCGGTCGCCGAGGACCGCGCCGAGACCGGGCAGGTTCAGCCGCCGGCTCAGGTCGCGGTACCTCCCGCCCTCCTCGAGCCGCTTCTCCAGCGCCTCGAGCGCCTCCTTGCCGCTGCCCTGGCGGATGAGCAGGTTGACGTCGGCAAACTCGAGGCGCCAGGCGAGCCGCTTGTCGATGGTCTGCTTCCGGAGCGCCTCGATCGTCTCGCGGGCTTCCTTCCAGTACGGCGTGAGGTGCGGATGGTAGTAGTAGCTCAGGGCTTTCTGCCGGCACCGCACGCCGAACAGCGTCCCCGCGTACGCCTCCGCCTGCGCCGCCCAGTAGTCGCCCAGGCCCTGGCGCCCCTTGCCGAGGGCCTGCTTGGAGTACGGCGCGAGCTTCTCCATCGCGGCCATGCTGCCGGACTCGGCCGACGGGCCGAACCAGCGATTGTAGAACTCCGCGCGGCGCTCCTCCGACAGCTTCATCTGCCGCGCCATCTCGTAGTAGTTGACCGCGCGGGCGAAGCGCTGGATGAGCGTCTCGCGTGCCTGATTGGCGACGTCGGCCTGTTTGGCGGCGTCGGCGGCGGCAATCTGCGTCTTCAGCACCTCGTACGTCAGCGGGTGCCGCTTGTAGGTGTCGAGCATCCGCTGCGTCCACTTGTCGCGCGGTTCGGGCAGGACCTTTTTGAAGTAGTAGTCCACGAGCATCTTCACGCCGCGGATGGCGGCGTCGGTCTGCGTGTGCTTCGTGAACAGCTCCTCGCCGATCTCCTCGGCGTGGCGGACCTGGTCGTCGGCGAGGCGCGTCTCCAGGCGCTTCAGCAGCGCCGCGGCCTCGCCGGCGGGGGCGGGCTCCGCAATGCCGTACTTCTTCCGCGCCTGATCCACCAGCGCCCTGAACGGCTCGTGCTGCTTCGCCAGCGTCTCAAGCTCGCGGAAGGTCCGCGGCGACCATTGGTCGTCCGCCAGGTAGAACGCCGCGGTCTTCACCGCCTCCTCCGCCCGCCCCAGCAGCAGGTACAAATCGAGCTTGATCGCCACGTTCTTCCGCCGCCACGCGTCGTACTTGTCCGGATACAGCTCGTCGACCACCTTCAGGAACGCCTCGATGGCCGTGGCGTCCTGGGCCGCACGCGCCTTCGCCAGATCGCCCCACCACTTCGCCACTTCGCCCCGAACCAGCGGGGCGAAATCGCGAATCGCCTGCCGCGCCGGCGGCACGAACGCCTCGTAGTCGCCGGCCTCGGCGAGCGCGGCGAGCGTGTCACGGGCC
>CAZMDT010000186.1:5063-6238 GCA_964564965.1 uncultured Planctomycetaceae bacterium
CCTCGGCGACGGGATCAGCCGGCGGCGGGAACCGCCTGGCGAGCTCCGCCCGGATGCCCTCCGCCTGCTGGGTGTCCTTCAGCGTCTCGAAGTATGCCGCCTGGGCCTCCAGCAGGTCGGCGAGGCCCCAGGCGTCGCCCCAGCCCTCGATGTAGCCCTTCAGGGCGGTGTCGGCCTGTTTCTCCAGCTCGGCCGTCCGCAGAATGGCGTAGTGCGCGTGCTGCCAGGCCACCGGCAGGTCGTCGCCGCGCTTCCGAAGCGTGGGCATCAGCGCCCGGAAGGCGCGGAGGGCGCGGGGCTTGGTGTCGGCGGCCCAGACCACGTCCTCGACCCAGCCCCCGCCGGCGCCCGCCTGCCCGCCCGGCTCCAGGTCGCGCGGCTCGTACCCGCGGCCCGTCCACGGATAGCGCCAGAAGTCGCTCCGCATCGCCGGCAGGCTGATCGGCAGCTCGATCGATCGCCGGGCCATCCGCTCCAGCGCCAGAAGGTAGGCGTCACGGTCCTTGGCCTCCTTCGCGCGGGCCAGCCGCGTGCCGCACGCCACGAACCACGCCCGCGAGCTGTAGAAGCGGTTGATCACTTCGTCGAGGGCCGCCTGGAAGCCTGCCGCGTCGTCCAGGCGCTCCGCGCAGAACGCGAGCTGAAGGTACGCCAGCGGCGTCGTCTCCGTCTTCGGGTACTTGCGGACGTATTCCTCGAGCAGCGGGCGGGCCTGGTCCCAGTTCCGCCCCTTCCGGAACTGGCTCATGGCGGTCTCGTAGAGCTTGGCGGCGGCCTCGGAGGGTGTCTCGGCCGGGGCGGGCGACGCCGCCGCGGCGCACAGCAGAGCCAGCCAGAGCGCGACGACGCGAACTGAGGGCCGGGGTCTCATCACGGTTTCGGACGTTCCCCGGCGAGCACGTCATCGCCGGGCGGTACGCCCTCAAAGAGCTATTCTAGCCGCTTCTTCGTGATCTGCCAACCCCGCCCGGGTCGCCACGAGCGTCGCCCGGCGGACGGACCAATCCGCTGCGGCCCGCGGGCACCACCGATCCGTGGCGCGGCCGGGAGGTCCGCCGGAGGCAAAACTTGATGTGCCGCAAGGGCGCGTCGATATACTTGGGGACCCGTGCCCGGCGGGCGGGCGGCCACGGCGGGCGCGTCGCCCGGAACTTGACGGACGCGCGGGAACAATC
>CAZMDT010000187.1:0-6234 GCA_964564965.1 uncultured Planctomycetaceae bacterium
CGGCCAGCACCTGGCTGCCCGTGGCGTCCTTGCCGATCGCCAGTGCCTGGAGGATCGGCACGCCGTTGGTCAGCATGGTGCCAAGGATTCGGCAGAAGCGGGTGATGGCAACCATGCGGATCGGGCGCCCGGCGAGCGGAAGCCTGAGCTTCCACCGCTCCCACGTCCGCCGCGTGGAAGGGCTCCGCAGGGCCACGCGGATGCCCAGCACCGTCAGCACGACCAGCCCGGCCAGCACCAGGAAGTGCTCCCGCAGCAGCGAGCTGGCGGCGAACAGCAGCGCCGTGGGCAGCGGCTTCGGCACGTTGGCGAAAAACTGCTGAAACTTCGGCACGAGCACCAGCAGGATGAACAGGATGGCGAGTGCCCCGAAGCTCGTCAGCACGGCGGGGTAGATCATCGCGCCGTGCACCTTGCTCCGCAGCTCGTCCTGGCGCTCGAGAAAGCCCGACAGGTTCGTCAGCACGTCCTCCAGGAAACCGGCGTGCTCGCCCGCGTGGATCATCGCGGCGTGCAGACCGGCGAACGTTTCGGGATGCTCGCCGACGGCCTCGGCGAGGGTCCTGCCGCCCGAGACGCCGTCGCGCACCGCCCGCAGCTTCTCCGCCAGCCGGCGGTTCGGCGTCGCTTTGGCGACGGTCTCCAGTGCGCGGAGCATCGGCACGCCCGATCGCAGCAGGTCGGCGAGCTGGCCGTACGCCACCCCCAGCTCCCGCGAGCGGACCCGACGCGACCGCCCCATCCGCCGACGGGGCGCCGCCTGCTCCACCACGCGCACCGGGAACATCTTCCGCTCGTCGAGCGTCCGCACGACGGCCGTCTCGCTGTCCGCGCTCATCACGCCGGCGATGTTCTCGCCGGCCGCCGTCTTCGCCATGTACTGGTACGTCGGCATTCACCTCGACCTGATCATCACCCGCCGCCGCGGCTGCCGTAGTGGCCGGCCTGCTCAGCGCAACGGCACAGCGGCTCGGCCGCCGCCAGCGGCGCCTGGGCGACACGTGGTCAACCGTCGCTATCCCTTGGTGCTTCGAATCACTTCTTCCGGGGTGGTGATGCCAGCCCGGACCTTCACCCAACCGTCCTCGCGCAACACCCGCAGGCCGGACGCCAGCGCCGCATGAAGCACCTCGCCCGAGGGGGCCCTCGCCATGATCCGCTCGCGAATCGCGTCGTCAGTGGTCATCAGCTCGAACAGGCCGGTGCGGCCGTAATAGCCCGTGCCACGGCATTTCCGGCAACCGGTTCCGCGCTGGAGGACCTCGCCGGGCTGGAACCTGAAGTCGGCCGGCATCTGCTCCGGGTCGGGCTCGTACGGCTCCTTGCAGTCGGGGCAAACCGTCCGCACCAAGCGCTGCGCCATGGCGGCGTCGAGCGTGCTGGTCACCAGGAACGGCTCCACGCCCATGTCGAGCAGGCGCGTGGCCGCCGACGCCGCGTCGTTCGTGTGCAGCGTCGAGAACACGAGGTGCCCGGTGAGCGCCGCCTGGATGGCGGCCTCGGCGGTCTCCAGGTCGCGAATCTCGCCGATCATCACCACGTCCGGGTCGTGCCGGAGGATATGCCTCAGCCCGCGTGCGAAGGTCATGCCGATCTTCGGCTGCACCGGGATCTGGTTCACGCCTCCGATGTGGTATTCCACCGGGTCCTCGATGGTGAGCAGCTTGATCTCCGACGAGACGATGGCTTGCAGCGCCGCGTACAGCGTGGTGGTCTTGCCGCTGCCGGTCGGGCCCGTCACCAGGATGATGCCGTGCGGGCGCGCGATCAGATGCCGGAACGTTGCGAAGGTGTCCGCCGCCATGCCCAGCTCCGGCAGCGTATACAGCACCGTGGACTTGTCCAGCAGGCGCATGACGATGCCCTCTCCGTAGAGCATCGGGATCACGCTGACGCGCACGTCCAACTGCTTTCCGCCCGTGCGCAGCTTGATCCGCCCGTCCTGGGGCAGGCGCTTCTCGGCGATGTTGAGGTTCGCCATGATCTTGATGCGGCTGATGATGGCGGCCTGGAAGCGGCTGATCTGCGGCGGGACGGACGCGTCGTGCAGCACGCCGTCGATGCGGTACCGAATGGACAGGCGGTCCTCGTACGGCTCGACGTGGATGTCGCTGGCCCGCTCGTTGACGGCCTCCAGGAAAATCTCGTTGACCAGCTTGATGACGCTGGCCTCCTGCGCCATCTCCAGCAGGTCCTTGTTGTCCTCGTCCGTGTCGCTGACCACCTCCAGGTCGTCGGTGCTCATCATCTCGTCGATGGTCTCACCCCCGACGCCGTAGTGCCGCTTGATGATCTTGCCGATCTCCTCCTCCGGCGCCAGCGCCGGCTCGACCTCCAGCCCCGTCAGCAGCCGGACCTCGTCGAACGCGTACAGGTCGAACGGGTCGCTCGTGGCCACCGTGAGCTTGCCGTTCTTCCGCGCCACGGGAACGAGATGCTTGCGGTAGACCAGCCGGGCCGGCAGGCTGTTGAGCGTCTCCACGTCGATCTCGGCGCTGGCGAGGTCCACGATCGGGATCGCCAGCTGCTCGCTCATCACCTCCAGGAGTTGGTCCTCGCTGATGCAGCCGAGCCTGACCAGCGCACGGTCCAGGCGCACGTTATCCCGCTTGCGCAGGTCCATCGCCTGGGCCAGATGCTTGGGCTCAATCAGGCCCTTTTCCAGAAGTACTTCTATGATACTCATTTACAACAATTACCGGCCGGCCATCGCCTGCGGCGTGGCCCGCGCTCTAACCCCGCTGGTCCGCTCGCGCTTCGGCGATCTTCCCCTATTCTAACGCCTCGACCAACAACATATTGTCGGAGTTTTCCGCGGAGTGCCCCGCCGCCGACCGGCGACGGTGTCGCGCAGGGGTTTTCCGGCAACAAGCCGGCCCCCGCGTCGTTAGAATATAGCAACCGGTCAAGCGGCACCTGTATATCGCCGCCCAGCGCAAAGGAACACGACAATGAGCGCCAGATCTGCCGCCGTGCTCGCCATGGTTTTCGCCTGCGCGTCTGCCGCCTTCGGCCAGGCCGTTACCACCGCCGACCTGCTCGACAGCGCGGTCGACCCGTACCTCCCGGGCGCCGAACGCGCCCGCTTTCTCTACGCCGCCGGCGCCGACAATGAGCTCAACGCCCAGGAGTTCGCCGCCGACGCCGCCAAGCCCAAGCCGTTCGTCCGCAAGTTCGACAGTTGGGCGGCGCTGGTCAAGTTCGACAAGGACCACAACGCCACCGTCGACTGGTTCGAAGCCGACGCGTATCGCCGCGCCCTTGCCGCCCGCATCGTCGCCGAGTTCGACAAGAACAAGGACGGGCGGCTCATGGGCGAGGAACGCACAGCGGCGAACCTCGCGCTGGCCGCGGGGAAGGTGCCGGCCGTGGCGCCGACCACCCAGCCGGCGAGGTCGCCCGCCGCGGTGCTCCCGCTGCCGTCGGGCCCGGACGCCGATCCGTTCGGCCTCGCCGGGACCGGGGCGGGCGCGACGGGCGCAGGCGCGGGTGCCGGGGGCGGCGCGGGCATCCGCACGCGGATTGCCGACATGCGCGATCGCGTCATGAAGGAATACGACAAGGACGGCGACGGGCAGCTCAGCGACGCCGAGCGCGAAGCCATGCGCGAGGCGTTTCGCCAAAGGATGACGGAGCAGCGCGATCGCTGGATGGTGCGGCAGTACGACAAGAACGGCGACGGCAAGCTCGACGACACGGAGCGGGCGGCCGCCGATAAGGCCCGCGCCGAGGCGCGAGCCCAGTGGGAGCAGCGCCGCGCCGCCTTCATCAAGGAGCACGACACCGACGGCGACGGAACGCTGTCGGAGGAAGAGCGGCGTGCCATGGCCGAGAAGCTCCGCGAGCAGGTTCGGGCGCAGGTCCGCACGTGGACGCAGCCGTGGGACACCGATGCCGACGGCAAGCTTTCCGACACCGAGCGCCAGGCCATGCAGGGCGCCATCCGCGCCGAGATCGACCGACACCGCAAGGCCATGGACGCCGACGGCGACGGGCAGGTGTCGCGCGAGGAGGCGACGGGCTACTGGCAGTCGCTCCAGAAACAGTACGATACGGACAAGGACGGGCAGCTCTCCGCCGAGGAGCGCCAGGCGATGTTCAACGCGATCCGCAACAGCATGACGAAGGGCGCGGCCCAGCCGACCGAAGGCAAGTAGTGCCGGCGCCCTCGGGAGCCGGGCCGCGCTGCGCAAGGGGCGCCACCATGAAGACCGCGATGGCCGTCTGCGTCTGCCTCCTGATGGGGGCGTCAGGGGCGCCGGCGGCAGATGAAGTGCCCGAGGAGCTGCTCCCAGCCCCGGTGCCCACCACGAGGCCGGCGCCGAAGGTGACCGTTCCTGATCTCTGCGCCGGCGCCGTCGACCCCTACGTGCCGGGGCCGGAGCGCGTCCGCTTCCTCCGCGCCGTCGGGGCCGACAACGAGCTCGACGCCAAGGAGTTCGCCGCCGAGGCCGCCAGGCTCAGACCCTTCGTCCGAGGCTTCGACCGCTGGCCGGCCATGCTGCGGTTCGACAAGGACCGCAACGGGACGATCGACTGGTTCGAGTGCGACGCCTACCGGCGCGACCTCCGCCGGCGCGTGCTGGCCGCGTTCGACGCCAACAAGGACGGCCACCTCACGGGCCAGGAGCGGGAAGCGGCCAACCGCGCGCTGGCGGCGGGCAAGCTGCCGGGCGCCGCGACGCCCGCGACGGCGACCCGCCCCGTCACCGTGCCCAAGTGGACCACGGCGTACCGTAAAGCCCTACTGAAGGCCTACGACCGCGACGGCGACGGCACCATCAGCGATGACGAGCTCACGGCCATGCGCGACACGCGCGGCCGCCGGCTCAGGCGAACCTGGGAGCAGATGCAGTTGCTCGCCTTCGACGACGACGGCGATGGAAAGCTGGGCGAGGCGGAGCAGAAGGCCTGGCGCGAGTTCGAGAGCCAGTTCAAGCAGGCCGGGGAGAGGCTGCAACTGCGATTCGTGGACCGCGATGGCGACGGGAAGGTTTCCGAGGAGGAGCGGCAGCTCGCCAGCGAGCAGATGATCACCATGGTCGGCGAGATGATGGCCGGCATGAAGCACCTGATGGACACCGACGGCGACGGCGAGCTGTCGCCGCTCGAGCGGGCCGACTTCCACCTGCGGATGCAGGAGGGCATGCAGGGCACCGTTCTCGCCTACGTCGGCCGGTATGACACCGACGGCGACGGCCGGCTCGATGACAAGCAGCGCCAGGCTCTCCTCAAGGGCTTCTACACGGACATGGACGACCGCTGCCTGGCGTACGACGTGGACGGCGACGGCCGGCTGGACAGCGACGAAGCCCTGGGCCTGTGGCTCGACGTGACGGAGGAGATGGCCACCCCGCCGAAGGTGGAGCTGCCCGGCCCGTAGCCGCTTCGGGGATGTCCCCCGCCGGCGCCGCGAGCCGCCGCGGACAGGCCGGGCCAACGCCGGTCAGCGGCGCAGCATGTCGTGCAGCAGCGCGTAGTCGACCCGGGCAGACCAGAAAGCGCTGATCATCGCAACGTACCCGAATGCCGCGCCGACCATGCGGGCGTAGACCGACGCGTGGTCCCCGACGTAGCTGCGGCGGACAAGGTCCTCCGGCGACGGCGTGTGCCCCTCGCGAAGCTCCCCGAGCAGGACGAGGATCGGGTCTTCTTCGTCGTAGAAGTTCACATCCGTGACCGCCCGTCGAATGAGCGCCTCATCGGGCTCCATCAGCACCCGCCGATACCGCTCCAGGTCCACGGTGAACTCCTGAAGCGCCTCGAAGAGCCGGTCGAGCCAGCCGTCCACGTCCGGCTCGCTCGGCTTCAGCGTGTGCGCCGACAGCAGCGGCCGCTCGCGCAGCACGCGCTTGATGGGTTCGCAGACCTGCGGCGACGCCAGCGCCAACAGGCGCATGTCGTCCGCCACAGCCAGGTGGGTGATCTGCTCCGACATGCCGCCAGCATAGGCCCACCCACCCGCGCGTCAACGGTGGATTCCGCCACCGCCGGTGAGTGCGGCGCAAAGCGAAGGGCCCTCAGGCGCAGCCTGAAGGCCCTTCATAAAAGGCGGCGTTCACCTACTCTCCCGCGTCCGCAGTACCATCGGCCGCTGCGGCTTAACTTCTGTGTTCGGAATGGGAACAGGTGTGGCCCGCAGCGTATGGACACCGCCACAGCCCGGGCGGGCCTGTAGGGTCCGACCGGACAGGGATCTCACAGGGAACGTGCGTTGCAGAAGGTTTACCGAAT
>CAZMDT010000188.1:0-6179 GCA_964564965.1 uncultured Planctomycetaceae bacterium
CATGCTGACGACCGTCTCGGCCTGCCAGCGCTGCCCGTAGCCGGTCAGGTGCAGGCGCGAATGCATCAGCCGCCGATAGTAGCCCGTGGGCGGCTTGGCAGTCTGCCGCCGATCTTCGCCGGGATGATCGTCCGAACGCCCAGGTCTTCTCGCGCCACACAATGGACCCACTCGGCGTCGTAGCCGGCGTCGGCCAGCAGCGCGGCGATCCCGCGATAGTCGGTCCGGAAGAACTCCTTGAGGACCAGACAGGCAAACAGTTGGGGCTGGGTGTAGACCTTCGGGCTGCAGCGATGGCTGTAGGCAGGCAGGGCGTGCCGGCCCACCTCCAGCGCCACCAGCGCGACCTTCCGTGGCGACTTGCTGGTTGTGCTCATGGTCCATCATGTAGCCCTTCAAGTCCGATCGCGCAAGTCTTTTTATTGAAAATAATTAGAGTTTTCTACAAAGCATTCCTGTCCCCTTTTCTACGCGCCGCGAAGCCACGACGCGGCGGGCGAGCCGATCCGCTCGTTGTGCGTCACGACGCGCCCGGTCAGGTCGGCCACCACGTCGGCGTATCGCTCGTCGCCGAAGAGGTTGTGAACCTGCTGGGGGTCGCTCCGCCGGTCGAACAGGACGTGCTCCTCCCCGCGGACAAGGCACAGCTCGAAGTCCGCCGTGAAGATCCCCGCGCGATCCAGGCTGCTGTGATGCAGGAACGCCTCGTCGCGCCAGGCCGTCGTCCGGCCTCGAAGCAGCGGCGAGGCGTCGCGCCCTTGCTCCCGCCCGCACGGCTCCTGGCCCATCAGACGGAGAATCGTCGGCGGGAAGTCCACGGTGCTCACCACGCGCTCGATGACCGTTCCGCCGCGAACCGCCGCCGGAAACCGGACCAGCATGGGGATGTGATAGGCGGTCTCGTAGATCTGGTTCTTGGCGTGCAGCCCGTGTTCGCCCATGTACTCCCCGTGGTCGGTCGTGAAGACGACGACCGTGCGGTCAAGCATGCCGAGGTCGGCCAGTGTTTCCAACAGCCGGCCGACGCAGTCGTCGATCAGCTTGACCTCGCCGCAGTAGACGGCCTTGTCGTGACGCAGGCGCTGCTCGCCGTCGGGGGCATCCGGGCCGTAGGGGCTGCGGCTCCGGGGCGCCTCGGCCCATGAGGGCACGTCCTCCTGCCAGAACGTCTCCGGCACGGACATGTCCTCCGGGCGGAACATCGAGTTGTACGGCGGGCGAACTGTCAGCGGAGGATGCGGGTCGGGATAGCTGACCATGTAGCAGAAGGATCGCTCGCGCGGGCGCCGCAGGAACTCGACGGCCTTGTCCGTCAGCCAGTCGGTCGTGTAGGTCGTCTCGTCGCCGATGGCCTCATACGGCCCGACGATCGGCTGCATGTCCGCCATGGGCGGATCGTCGATCCGCTTCCAGTGCCCGCGGTTGAACATGTACCGCGCGTCGGCAAAGCCCATCGCCCGATCGGGATGCACCCAACCCGGGCGTGGCGTGCCGTCCAGGTGCCACTTGCCCGCATAGCCCGTCTCGTAGCCCGCGCGCCGCAGGACCTCCGCGAAGGTCACCTCGTCGCGGTTCAGCGGGATGTTGTTCCGCCAGGCACCGTGGCAGTGGGGATACCGCCCGGTCAGGAAGCATCCGCGCGAGGGCGTGCAGACCGCACTGTTGGTGAAGAAGTTCGTGAAGATCGCCCCCTCGCGCGCGAGCCGGTCGGCGTTGGGCGTCTCGACAATGCCCCCGTAGGCGCTGAGGCTCCAGGCGCTCTGCTGATCGGTATGGATGACGAGCAGGTTCGGCTGCATGACAGGCACGGGCCGCGTTCATACCCCATTTTCCCGCCCCGAGCAAGGCGACCGGAGCAGAAGACGGACACCTGTGAAGCAAGGCCTGTCAGGTCGGCAGCGGAAATGCCTGTAGGAAACAGGGCGGGGCTTAGTCCGCCCGGACGGGTTCGCCGGTGTCGGCGGCCGTCTCGTAGCGGATCAGGGGCACGATGCCGGGGAAGCAGATCTCCACGCCGTGGTGCCCGTAACGAGACGTCGAAACCGAGTTCTTCCCGGCACGCAGCAGCTTCACCGGCAGGTCATGGGTCGTGACCACGCCGCTGCCGGTCCGCAGCGCACCGACGTTCCGCCCGTTGACCGACCAGCCGCAGTTGCCCTCATACTTCCACACGCGACACTTCGCGATCGCCGCCGTCGCGTTCGTCAGGTCGCCCTGCACGTTGAACGAGGCCGACTTGGCCCCGCTGCGCGTGACCCACCCGGCCGGGATGTCGAACGGCTTGCACAGCTCCACCGAGTACCCGGGACGCACCAGCTTCACGTCCTCCACCGCGGCCGTCATGTAGATCATGCCGGTTTCGTCCACGATCCGGGCCGCGAGCTTCATGGCCTCGGGCTGATCGGGAACCCACGTGGTGTCCCAGGTGACGGAATACGGGGACTTCTCCACAGTCCCCAGGTGGTCGGCGATCCTGCCGCCGGAATCGAAGGTGTAATGCCACTGGCGGCAGGTGCCGTTGCCCTCGTAGTCGCAATCCTCGTAGAACCCCACGAAGTCCACCTGCCTGACGGCCCCCTTGGTCTCCGCCGAGAGCGTGGCCGACCGGCCGATCGTTCCGCCTTTCCCGGGGGCTGTGACGGTCCCGGTGGCGTGCGGCTTCGAGGGCTTGTAGTAAACGCGCAGCACCACGGCGTAGACCAGGTTCTGCATCCATCCGCCTTTGCCCTTGGGCTTGGGATCGGCGGCAACCCGCATCTTGAAGACATTCTCGCCCTGCTTCAGGTCCGTCAGCGGCACCTCCACGGTGGGATAGATCCAGAACATGTACTTCGCCTGCGGCTTGGGGATGGCCTCCGGGATGGGCAGGGGGATGTAGTCCCTATCGTTGAACGCGATCCGCAGGCCGGTCGTCCCGCCGTGGCACTGATCGAAGCTCACCTGGACCTCGGCGCGGACGGCGCCCTCGAGGTCGACGCGCCAGGACGGCGCCGCCTTTTTCGAGGCCAGCGCGACGTTCCTGCCGGAGTTGCTGCCGCCCCATTCCCAGCGTTCGCCGATCCGCAGCATTCCGGTGGCCATGGGGTACTCGCGGAAGACGTCGCCGGGCTTCGGCTGTGCCTTGGCCCACCCCGCCAGCGCCACAGACATGCCGGCCAGCACCATCGCCCTTGTTCTCCACATCGCCCGGACTCCTCCGTGTGAGGGCCTCGCTCGGAGCAGATGACTCGGCACGGCGGCAGGCTACTGACTCGACGCCGGGAAAGCGACCGAAAACCCGCCTGGCCGCTTCCGCTTTGGGATGGCCGACGGCGCGGAAGGGGGGTAAGCTCCGGGCCATGCACGTCCTGGTGACAGCCGGGCCGACGCGCGAGTACCTCGACAGCGTCCGGTTCATCAGCAACGCCTCGAGCGGGCGGATGGGCTGTGCCGTCGCGGCCGCCGCCGCTCGCGCCGGCCACGAGGTCACCCTCATCCTCGCCGAGGCCATCGCCGGTGGGCACGACTACATCCGCCCCGGCTTCGTCCCCGAGGGCTGCGAGATCGTGCCATTCGCCTCGGTGGCGGAGCTGAAGGCGGCGCTCGAGGCGCGTTTCGCCGCGGCCGACGCGCTGGTGATGGTGGCGGCGGTCGGCGACTTCATGCCGTCGGAGCGATACCCCGGCAAGCTGTCGCGAGCGGCCGGGCCGATCGACCTGCATCTCGTGCCGACGCCGGACGTGCTGGCATCGGTGGCGGCGGGCAAGCGGCCGGGGCAGACCGTGGTCGCGTTCGCCGTGGAGGAGGGCACCGACGAGCAGGTCGAGGCGAAGGCCCGCCGGGAGCTGGAGGCGAAAGGGGCCGACTACGTCGTGGTCAACGCCCCCTCGGCCATGGGCGCCGAGGAGAGCCGCGCCTGCATCCTCTCCGCCGACGCCGTCGTCCTGCCGTGGGACACCCGTCCGAAGTACGCCCTCGCCGAAGACGTCGCCGCGCTGCTGCGGCGGCGCTGACCGGGCGGGGGCGCCGCCCCGCCGCGGGGCACCGAAATCCTGTGGAGCGCCGAGGATGCCGCCGCCGATACAGATAAGGATCCGCCGCAAGCCGGGTTGTGAAGACGTTCCGCCGCCGCGATACATGTCCGCGCATGCCGCGGGCATGGATGTCTGCGCCGCCTGCGAGGACGACGTGACCGTCGCCCCGGGGCAGTTGGCGCTGATCCGCTGCGGGTTCTACCTGGCGGTGCCGGTGGGCTACGAGGCGCAGATGCGTCCGCGGAGCGGCCTGGCCGTCAGGCACGGCGTGGTGCTGCCGAACGCACCGGGCACCATCGACGCCGACTACCGCGGCGAGGTCTGCGTGATCCTCGGCAACATCGGCGCCGAGCCGTTTACCGTCCGGCGCGGCATGCGGATCGCCCAGATGGTCATCGCCCCGGTCACGCGGGCGGCGGTGGTCGAGGTGGACGTTCTCGACGACACGGCCCGCGGCGAGGGCGGCTTCGGGCACACGGGCGTGTAGCCGGCCGCCAGAGGCGGGCGGCACGCCGGGCGCCGAACGCCGGCCGCCGAGGGTCCAGGTGCCACGGATGGCGAAAAACAGCAACGACAGCAAGCACGCCCCCAAGCCCGCCCCGCCGGGCGGCGGCGGGCGGCGGTTCCTGCGGTACTGCCTGGTCCTCCTGCTGGTGGGGGTGGCGGGGCTGGTGTGGCTGAGCCTGCTGACCTACTCGCCGACGGACCCGCCCGCCAGCTGGGTCTACCCGCCCAAGTCGCCCGTCGATAACGCCGCCGGACGCGTGGGGGCCCACGTCGCGCACGCCCTGCGATACTGGGTCGGCGGGGGCATCTACATGGGCCTGCTGTTCGTCACCATCGCCGCGTTCGTCCTCGTGACGGGCGGGCGGATCAGCGACCTGCCCTGGCGGCTTGTCGGCCTCGCCCTCATGATCGCCGCCACCAGCGCGGGCGTCTTCCTCCTCGCGCCCGACCTCACCGGCGACATCGCCAGCGGTTCCGCCGGCATCCTCGGCAGCGCCCTCGGCAGCATCGTCCTCGCGCGCTTCTCCCACGTGGGGGGCTGGCTGATCCTGATCGTGGCGTTCTGCGCCGGAGTGATGCTCACCGCCGACAACCTCGTGCTCCGCCTGCCCGCCCTCGGCCGCAGGGCCTGGGCGAAGCGAGGCGACATCGCCCGCGCGGTGAAGTCGCTCCGCCCGAGCGCGGACCGGGCGGTGGCGGCGGAGGCGCGGGCCGTCACGGCCTCGCCGCGCGCCGTGGCCGCCGTGCCCGCCTCGGCCGGCGTCGCGACGGCACCGGCGCCCAGGCCCGCCCCGCCGGCGGAGCGTCCGCGCCCGGCGCCGGCGGAGCGTCGGCCGGAAGCCAACGCCGACGCGCCCGCGGCGGCGCCGGCCCGCAAGAGGCCGCTGCTTCTGAACGTGCTCACCGGCCGGAGAAAACGCGCCGAGCGGCCGCCGAAACCCGGAAAGGAGCCGCAGGAGCAGCCGTCCAAGCCGGATGCCGGCGCGTACGCGCTGCCCTCGCAGGATCTGCTGGAACCGCCCTCGGGCGGGTACATCGAATCGCAGGAGATCCAGGCCGCCCAGAAGCGGCTGGTGCTCCAGCAGACGCTCAACGACTTCGGCGTGCAGGCGGAGGTCGTGGGGCACATGACCGGCCCGGTCATCACCCTGTTCGAGCTCACCCTCGCCCCGGGCGTGAAGGTCTCGCAGGTGTCGAACCTGGCCAACGACATCGCCCGGTCGCTCGCCGTGCCGGGCGTGCGGATCGTCTCGCCGATCCCCGGCAAGGACACCATCGGCATCGAGGTGCCCAACCTGGACAAGGAGATCGTCCGCCTGCGCGAGCTGATGGCGCTGGCCCCGCAGGCCGACGGGCGCCTGCGCCTGCCGCTGTACCTCGGCAAGGACGCCGGCGGGCAGCCCATCGTCGCCGATCTCGCCGGCATGCCGCACCTGCTCATCGCCGGCACGACCGGCTCCGGCAAGAGCGTGTGCATCAACTCGATCATCACCGCCCTGCTGATGACCCGCACCCCCGACGACGTGCGGTTCATCCTGGTGGACCCGAAGATGGTGGAGATGGCCGCCTTCGAGAACATCCCGCACCTGCTGTGCCCGATCGTCAACGACATGCGGAAGGCCGAGGAGATCCTCGAGTGGGCGGCCAGCAAGATGGACG
>CAZMDT010000189.1:0-6153 GCA_964564965.1 uncultured Planctomycetaceae bacterium
CCGAACGAAGCAGGAGAACGACAGCAGCACGGTGTCACCGGACAGGATCTCGGCCGTGAGATCGACCGGTGCCGGCGGCGAGACGGGCAGGAGCTCGCCGTTCTCATCGAGCTCGACGCAGGCGATGGCCTGCGTGTTGTGCTCCTGCGTGCCGGCCGATGACGTGGCCCGCGCGACAAACACGTGCCGCTCGCCCGGCGGCGGGTCGAAGGACAGCGAGGCGATCCTCTGTCCGGGCTCGAGCTCAGCCAGCGGGTCGTCCCAGTCCACGCTCTCGACGCCGCCCAGGCCCACATAGATGCTGTAGCTGACGGGTGCGGCGCCGGCGAGCCCGGCCGAGACGACTGTGGTGGCGGCCAGGCTCGCGGACATGGCGAACACGCCCGAGGCTGAGGCCGAAACCTGCGAAGCCGCTGCCGCCATCGCCTCCAGGCCCCGAGCGGCAGCCGCCGTGCCGACGACGTCCGCCGCCCCGGCTATCGTCGCCGTCAACTCGTGCGCGGCGCCGCCCTCCCCGATGTCGTAGTACCCGCTGACTCCGCTGATCGTCTGCGTGCCGGCCGCATCGCGCGAGAAGCAGGCGATCAGGTGCGACCGCCCCGCGTCCTGGCAGGTGACGGAGATCGTGTCCTTGAGCACGGCCCCGTCGTATATCTCGCACTGGATGTTCGTGCCCGACTTCGTGACGACGTGGCGGAGGTTGTTGTTCCAGCCGGTGTCCCATGTGAAGTTGTCAACGTTGCTCAGGGCACGGTCGATGACCTGCACGACCATGTACTGATAGCTGTCAGCGTAGATGCTGACCGTCTGTCCCTCGGTCATCTGCTGGTAACTGTCCGGCGTGTTGGCAGCACCCCAGACACCCCAGAATGCGCTTGCGGCGGACCTATACGTGGCGTCGGCGTAGAACTCGTGGACAAAATCGTCGAAGTGGGCCACTCCGTAGTCGTCGGAGACGTGCGAACGGGCATCACGGCGCATGGTGCTGACCGTGATCTCGTTCGAGCCGATGGAGAAGTCGCTGTCCTCATCGACCACGTCGAAAAGTGTCAGGTTCTCAGCCACTGATCGCGCTCACGTCCTCGAAGTCCCTGTCCAGGTCCAGGCTCGCCCGCACCGTCGCCGTCAGCGCCTCCCGGTCGATTGTCTTGAGGGCATCGGCCACCGCCTCGCGGTCGAAGTCCCCCTTCGCCTCGGCGTCCATCCGCTCCCAGCCCGCGGCCGCCCGGCGTGGCGCGAGGATGGCGTCGCGTCGTTTGTTGACCACTTCCGACGCCGCCAGCAGCAGCGGCCGCCAGTAGTCCCGGAGCCGCTTCTGCATCGCCGCGTGCTCCGGTGTGGTCCGCCACGCCGCCACGTCGGCCTTGACCTCGCGGTACTTCACGTCGGCGGCCACCATCACCGGGTCGGCGTTGATCCGCTCGCGGAGCACGTCGCGGACGGCGTCCCCGTAGGTCATCTGCGCCGGGTCGCCGGCGTGCTCGGCCGGGACCTTCAGCCGCTTCGCCGTCGCGTTCGATGCCGGTAGCTCTCTGGCCATTGTTCAGCGGGCCCCATGCGGTGGTGCGCCGGCCGGTCAGGTCAGCTTGATCTTCAGCTCGCCGTCGGCGAACTCGCAGGAGTCGCCCTCGGCGATGGTCTTCGAGGCGTCCAGCGCGCCAGAGGCGAGCATGTTGCCGCCGGAGCCCGCGTCGAAGATGGCCACGTGGGTGATCTCGCCCCAGCTCCCGCCGGAGGCCGTGCCCATGTCGATGGCGCCGTTGTTGGACACCTGGTGGCTGCCGGACTGCTGGCCGTCGTCATCCCACGAGGCGTGGGCCACGCGGGCGTAGCCGTTGCCCGAAGGCTCGGCCAGACCGGAAGCGTCCTCGTCGGGGTCGGCGGTCGAAAGCCCGACGTAGATGGTGGGCTGCGTGTACGCCGCGCCCTCGAACACGTGTTCGAGCAGCTTCTCTTCGAGGTAGTTGCTCAGGCTCATGTCTTGCTCCGCCGGTCAGTTGGTCAGTCGGTCACTCGGCTCCGCCGCAGGCGGATCAGCCGGTTTCACCCGTCTTCCGGTCTCACGGTCGTTCGTTCACGCCGCCCATGTCACCTCGCCACTGGAGTACGCCCGTCCGTCGATCTCGGCGCAGATGTAGCGGCTGGCGGCTCCGCTGATTGTCACGCCGACTTCCACCTTGCCGGCGGCGTCCGAGATGATGCTGTACGCGGCGTTGGCGATTTCGGTCTCGTACGTGGTTCCCGTCTCGACGGCGACACTGTTGTCCGTGGCGTCGGGGGCGCCGTAGTCCGACGTGGCCACCCACACGCGAACCAGAAGCCGCTCGGCCAGGTCGGCGCCGCCGGCGTCCTTCGCCTGGACGGTGATGGTTCGCTTGTCGCCGCTCTCGTCGCCGGCCGTGATGCTCAGGCTCGCAAGCAGGTCCTGGATGGGCGCCGTCAGCTTGGCGGCCGTTGCGGAGGCATCCTCCAGCCCTGCCGTGCCGTGCACGTGCAGCGCGTCGGCGTTCGAGCCGTCGGAGAGCGTCTCCGCCTCCGTGCCGGAAAGGTCGGTGGCCTGGAAGAAGGCGGCGGCGTCAGCCGAGGCAACACCGCTCAGGCCGGCGGCCACGGACAGCAGCGCCCGCCCGCGGTAGTCAGTCATGTCGTTGTGGGTGTACGCGCCGCCAGCCGTCTCGATGGTCGCCAGCGGGATGTGCGGCGTCTCCGAGGGCGTGGGGAAGCCGGTCGTGTTGACCGCGAGCGTCCCATCGCCCGTCAGGTAGATGTAGTTCGTGGCGTTGTCCGTGAGGCCCTGCTCGGCCGCGCCGGCGAAGTCCACGGCATCGTCCCCGTTCAGCAGCCGCCCCGCCCGCACGCCGAACGTGAGGTCGCCGTCCTTGTACACGCGCAGGTCGCCCGCGCGCCGCGCCACGTTCAGCAGCCGATGGAGCATCTTGTAGAAGCTCGTGTAGTAGGGCGACTCGCCCGTGGCGACGAACAGGACCTCCTGCTCGGCGTCGGCCGTGCCCGACAGCGCGTTCAGCTCAGCGTCGCTTGGGTATTGCTCTACCATGGCTAGCTTTCCTTGATCTCCAGAGTCAGCGTGTGCGTCTGTGGGTCATAGCCGGCGACCTCCAGGGCGGCCGGTGGTGTCGGTGGGGGGTGTGCGGCGACCTGCTCCGCCTCCGCGTCGGCGAATCGGCCGTCCGACGCGAGCGTGCGCAGCACCAGCGTGTGCGTGCCGTCTTCGGCCAGTTCGGCGGCGAGGTGGATGAGATCCGCATCCATACCGAACGACGCGGCCCCGAATGCGCCCTTCCCGAGCCCGGGCGCGCCGACGCCGCCGTAGCCGAATCCGCCCAGGCCGAAGGCGCTCTCGCCCCAGGCCCATCGAGGTGCCCACGCCGGCCAGATCTCGCGGACGACCAGCGGCTCCGGGTCGAGCTCGCCGGTCGCGTGGTCGGTGTGCAGCGCAACGCGGTCGGCTGCTGCGTGCCCGATGAACCGCACCACAGATGCCCGGTACACCCAGCCCGTGTTGCGGACGCCTTCGGGCAGTTGGTCGGACAGGTCGGCTGCGCGATCCTCAGCGGCCACCGCGGCGACGCAGATTTCGCGCGGAGCGTGGGCGCCGGCGAGCAGGAACCGCCGCTGCTCCGGGGTGTCCGTCCAATCGGCCAGCCGGCCGTTGACGTAGAGCTGGTGATGCATGCCGGCGTTCAGAGAGCGGAAGACCACCTCCCACCCGCGGGGAGGGTCCAGATCGTTCGTGCGGAGGCGGTCGATGTTGTCGATGGTCAGTGCGGCGGTCATGGCAGTTGGCGGTAGGTGATCCGGTAGTCGCACCAGAAGCCGCGCCCGCGGCGGACGGGCGTCGTGGGGGCGAATTCCTCGACGATGACTGGGATGTAGCTGCAGCCCGTGCCGTCGATCAGCGTGTGCGTCCGGCCGTCGGCGACGGCTTCGATCTGGCCGACGAGGGCGCAGACGCCCTGAGCCGTGGGGGCCTGGAGGCGCCCGGTCTGGACGACCCGGCGCGACCGCAGGCCCAGGTCGAGAACCAGCTCGCCGTCGACGCCGGCAAAGCCCCTGCGGCGGAGAGCGCGCTCCCAGGGCTCGGGGCGGACGCTGTGCGGGCCGGAGGCGAAGAGGTCCTGGCCGTCGACGGCGCTCATTGCTGGTCCTCCGCCGCGAAGGGATCGCTGTCGGGCTGGTCGGCCTCTGCTACGAACCTCAGCGTGGCCGCGGCCATCGCCGTCTGCTCATAGACGGTCTCGACAGCAACCAGAACGGCCCCGGCCAACATGATGCTCCGGCCCGCCTGGCCGGCGCGGGTCGGGTCGATGACAATCGAGAGCGTGTCGCGCTGCCCGAGCGACAGCCCCTCGGGGACGGCGATGCCCCGCAGGCGGACCTCAGCCGTGATGACCGGCGCGTCGATCTGCACACTTGTGGCGAAGGCGGCCTCCTGCCCTGCGGCTGGCATCGGTTCGGCCCGGCGGCTCACCCGGACCGACAACGGCAGTGGCAGCGGGGTCTGACCGAAGGTGACGGACTGGATGCGGCCGTAGCGTTCCATGCTCAGAGCTCCTCGGTCTCGAAGTGGCACCGCACGTCGAATACAGCCTCCACCTCCGGGCGCCGGATGCCGGGGGTGAGTTCCGTCCGCCCGATCTCCGTCGCCAGACCAATCGGCAGGTCGCGGCACCGCTGTTGGCGGTGCGGGTCCTGCAGGAGAGTCCCGGCGGCGGCGGCGCAGAGGTCAACGGCCCGGCGGCTGCCATCGTCCTGATCGCCCGAGCGGGTATGGACGGTGACCCGCGCGCGGAGGCGGACCCACAGGCTGCCGGGGCCGTCATCACTGAGGAAAACGTCGTGGCCGTCGTAGGCCAGGTGAGCCCGGGGCACGACGGTGGCGGACGATCCTTGCCCGAGGCGAACGTCCTTGAACAGGCCGGACACTCTCAGCGCTTTCGCGATGTCTTCGAGTATGGCGACGGCCACCGATGGCATTGCCTACACCCTCCTGAGCGTGATGTTGCCGAGGGTGCGAGTCTGCTCGGCCCGGCCGTCGCCGTCGGCATCGACCGCCAGGCGGAGCTGAAGCTGCATGCGTCCGAACTCGCGACGGTAGTGCTCCGACTTGATCCAGTTGGCATCGGTGGGGACGGCGTTCTCGGCGCGAGCGACGAAGACCGATGCCAGAACGCCGTAGGCGCATGCCGCGGTGAGCTGGCTGGAATCGGCGAAGTCCGCGGCCGAGATCCCCGCCACCTCGGCCAGTTGGCGGAGCTTCTCCGCGAGCGTGTCGGAGACGGCCTTGATCTGCGGCTGGAAGGTCCGGACGCGGAAGCCGAGCGACGCCCCCGACGGCGGCGCGACGGGGGGCGACGTCTCGTCCGCCCGCAATGCTGACAGCGTCAACGACGTGGGGCCGGCCACGGAGACGATTTCGGACGCGTTGCCCTCGGGGGGGCTGGTCGTGTAGGTGCTCAGCACCATGCCGGCCTCGACTCCCGACGCCTCGAAGTCACTGCCGCCCGACGTGAAGGTCGTGCCGCTGATCTCCCCGTCGGTGCCCGCGGCGAGCTGCTGGCTGGCGAAGCCTCCGCCGAGGAAGATCGCCGGCTCGACGGCGAGGATGTCTCTGTCCTTGCAGAACCGGTTCATCTTGGCTGCTCCGGTGGTGGTTTCCGAGGCGTCGGGCCCGGGCCGATCCTCCCGGTTCGGCGCGGGCCCGGCGCCTCGGCGCCGGGGATCAGGCTAGGAGAGTTCCAGCCCCGAGATCATCCCGTGGGCGTTCTCGTTGCGGAACTCGAGGGTGTACTCGCCGATCAGCTCGCCGGCCTCGTAGTCGCCGGTGCTGGCGAGCGGCTTGTAGTGGAAGCTCCGCCCCGACAGAGGCAGCACCGCCAGGCGCGAGCTGTCGAGCAGCAGCACCTTGTCGGCCGGCACCCAGCGACTGAGAACGACGCGGCAGACGCCGAAGTCGCTCTCGTACACGCTGACCAGCTCGCGGTACGTCACGTCGCCGGGCCCATAGGAGCGCCCGGAGGTGATGAACGAGTTGATCCGCCGTTTCTGGTAGCCGTTGACGACGATGGTGTCGATGCGGCTGGACGCCTGCTCCCAGATAAGGCGCAGGGCGAGGTTGAGCTGCGTTTCGGTGAG
>CAZMDT010000190.1:0-6146 GCA_964564965.1 uncultured Planctomycetaceae bacterium
TCGTCGCACGCGGCTTCGACGGCGAGGACGTCTACGCCGGCATCGAGGGCCTCGCCCGCAAGGAAGGCATCTCCTGTGCCGCGGTGCTGGTGGTCGGCGGGCTGAAACGGGGGAAGGTCGTCGTCGGGCCGAAGCAAACCACCGGGCCCATCGAGCCGACGTGGCGCGAGTTCGACGACGCGCGGGAGATCGTGGGCGTCGGGACGATCTTCCCCGACGAGGGCGCGCCGAAGCTTCACCTGCACGGCGCGATCGGGCGCGGCGACGAGACGCTCGCCGGCTGCCCCCGCGGCGGGGCCGACGTCTTCTGCGTGCTCGAGGTGACCCTGTTTGAGATCGACGGCGTGGACGCCAGCCGCGAGATGGACGGCGACCTCGGCCTGAAGCTGCTCACCCTCCCCACCGGCAGAACCGCCTGACCCGCCGGCGCAGATTGTCGTTCCGCACCGAAACGAGAACCCAAGTGACTGCTCGACAGACGGCATGGGCAGGCGTTGTGCTCGCCCTTCTGTGCGGCTGTGCCGGCACGCCCGGCCATGAGGAGAAGGCGATGGCGACCGCAACCGGGCATGACGTTCGGCTCCGCCGCGAGGGCGGCAAGGTGTGGATCGAAGGCGTGAGGGGCTTCGATGCGGGCGAGTACGCCAGCAGCGTGCACGGCTCGCAGGCGCGGATCCTCCAGACGCTCGGCGAGCCGCTGACGTACGACGACCTGATCTGCTACAGCGGGTTCGCGTTTCGCCTCGGCGTGCACGCGGAGTTCTGCCCCAGCGCCGGGCATCCGTGCTGCGGCTACGTGTGCGTCGATGCATCCAACCGCGCCCTGCCGTGGAAGGGCACGTTCTTCAAGGCCTTCCCGGGGAGCAGACCCCCGGAGGACCGCGAGAAGTTCGAGGCCGAGGCGTGCGCTGCCGTCAAGGCGAGCATCGACCGCGGCGTCCCCGTCCACTACGGCAGCGAGGAGGACGGCCTGATCATCGGATACACCGACGAGGGCCGGCGCTGGCTCTGCGTGCATCCGTACCACAAGAACGGCAAGGAGACGTTCTGGCACGACGAGGCCAAGGGCATGGCCGGGGGCAAGTGGCCGTGGGGCATCGTCGTGTGGACCGAGCCCAAGCCGCCCAGCGAGCGCGCGGACGACCGCGACCTGACCGTGGCCGCGCTCAGGCAGGCTCTCGACATGTGGCATGCCGAGAACAGGGGCGACTATTTCTGCGGCGACGCGGCCTACGAGCATTGGATGGGCCGTCTGCGCGACATCGACGCCGGCAAGGTCGAAGAGCCCGGGAAGTTCATGCAGGGCAACGGGTGGTGCTTCGACGTGCTGGTCCACAGCCGCCGCATCGCCGGCAAGTGGCTGAAAGAAGAGGCTCAAAGCTTCGACGGCGAGGCCGGAAAGCATCTCGCCGTCGCCGCCGACCACTACGCGAAGATCGCCGAGGAGTGCATGGAGGGCCTGAAGTGTCCGTGGGATCTGGCGTTGCCGCCCGGCAAGTCGGACGAATGGACGCCCGAGAAGCGGCGGGAGCAGATCAAGCGCCTCGAGGCCGCCCGCGAGCACGACCGCGCTGCGGTCGCGGCGATCGAGAAGGCATTATCTGCAACGCCCGAATGAAAGGAGCGTCTCCGATGCGACGCCGGGTCCTCTCGTGTCTTTCACCCGCCGCTGCGCTGATCCTGGCCGGCTGCGCAGGGAGCGTCCCTCAAGCCGCGGGACGCCCAAAGGAGAATGCGAACATGACCGATGGTGCCACACCTGCCCAGCGGCCGGCCGTGACGCTGAAGCGCGAGGGCAACCGCGTCTGGCTCGAAGGGGCCAAAGATCTGTTTCACAGGCACTTCGAGGACTCGCAGGCCGGGCGCACCACGCCCTGGGCCGAACGGTCGGACACCTACATGTACCTGACGCAGATGCGTATCGCCGGCTGGGACATCGACTATGCCACGCTTAATACCGTCGCCGGCTACGGGCCGAGCTTCGCCTACGACCCCCGGCCTGACGGGAAGTGGATGGCGCATTACTTCCCGCCCGCGGGGCGCGACGACAGGATCGCGCACGCCGCCGGCTGCCGCTACCGCTGGCGGCAGTGCAAAGACGTGGAGGCCTACTGGCAGGCGATCAAACAAGCCATCGATGAGGGCCAGGCGGTGCACGGGCCGAACGAGGAGGACATCCTGTTCATCGGCTACGTGGACGCCGAGAGGGCCGAGGACCGCAAGGTGCTGCCGCTGGCGATCGTGTTCGTCGACGAGGACGAATGGACGTGGGAGCAGTTCCGCAAGTGGCACTCGCGCGGCATGGTCAACGGCTGGCTCGGGCGCATCGAGGGGCGGGTGGAGCCCTGGGCGGCGAAGCAGTCGGCCGTCGAGGTGCTGAAGATGGTGGTCCGCACGGCCCACGGTGAGGACAGCCGCCGCAAGCCGAACGACGGCGTGGTCTGGGGTGTTGCCGGCATCGAGGCCTATGCCGCGGACCTGGCCGATATGAGCAAGTCAGGCGGCGACGAGGATGAAGGCGGCTTCTTCCAGGGCGGCTGGCGCGCGTGCCACAACGTCGTGCCCCAGATGGGCGGGAGGCCCGCCGCGGCGGCCTACCTGCGAGGCATCGCGCCGCAGTTCGAGGACGACGCGAGGGAGCACATCATCGCCGCAGCCGGGCACTACGATGCAGCGACGGCGGCGTGGCGAACGTTCGAGCAGCAGCTCGGCCGGCCTCTGGGCGACAAGCACGGCGAAGCCTGGCGGGCGGCGGCCAACCGGACCGCCGGCGGCCGGGCCGTCGCCGAAGCGGCCGCGCACGAGCGTACGGCTGTCGCTGAACTGGGGCGAGCCCTTGAGGCGATCGAGAAGGCATCAGCCGCGATGGACGACTGAGAAGCGACGCGCGGCCGGTGGGTCCAAGGCGAGCGCGGGGCCGCACGGCCGGTCCGCAACGCCTGCGGCCAGTTCCCAGCCCTTCGCCCGCGCTCCCGGCGCCCCGCCCTGCCTCTACCGCCCCGGGCCGCGTCGCGCACGAGGAAAGGGCGACCGTCGCTCGTTGGTCGTCCTCGCCGGTCAGTCGGTCGGTCCGCCCGCCCCGAAGGGCGAGTCGGCATCACGCCCCGTCAGGGAAGCCGCACGCGTCTGCGCCGCAGGTACCCCCCGACGCTGGCGAGGGCACCGAGCACCGCGCAGCCCGTCAGCGGCTCGGGAATCACCGTGCTCTGTTGGGGCACCAGCGAGAAGCTCTTGTGGTCGAACGTGGCAAGGTCCTCAGCGCGGGAACCAATTCCGAAATACTCTCCGGTGTAGCTTGCCGACGACACGCTGTACGAGACCGTATCGGAGGTCGTCGTCCCGTCGGTGACCTGGAACGCCAGGTTGATGTCCGTGCCCACGTACGCGATCGTCCCGGTGAGGGTGTAGGTGACGCCATCGGCGTCATGGCCGCCCAGGCCTGTCCAGACAACGTCGGCTTGGGAGGTGCCGTTGATGCCTCCCGTCCGAATCCTCAGACTTCTACTGGAGGGGTTGTCGTAATTATTGTAGCTGAAGATCACAGTGAGAGGCACCGTCGACGTGCAGGACGTGTTGTCGCCGAAGAGAACAACGCCGTATCGGTTGCTGTTGCCGTTGCCGTTGTTGACAACGGTGGTCTCCAGCGAGACCTCGTAGGTGTTTCCCGGTGTCGTATCGACGCTCAACTGCTTCAAGGCGCTGGCATTGGCGGGACTGCCATTTGCATGCTCGAATTGCAGCGCTTCGGGCTCAAGGGTCCACGAACCGTTCTGCTCATCGGTGGTGAACCCGCCGTCTCCGTCGTTGTTGCTCCCGAACGTGAAGCTTGCGGCGACGGCTGGCGCTTGCGCCGTTCCGAGAACCAGCACGAGGGCGATTGCCACACCGATAGTGGGTGCCTGCCTGAACATGACTCCGCTCCTTTCTCTCAGAAAGCCAGACTGGGTCGGGCCCGAACATTCGCGCCCGTCCCTCACCACGGCTAGTCTGCCTTGAGAACGCGGAATTGTCAATCCGCCTTTGCGGAATATGTGATACGATTATGCGACATGGGCAAGAGACGGTTTTTGCGGATACGGATCCTGTTCCGGCTGAACATGGGCTATGGGCGCAGCATCCTCGCTGGCGTCTGTCGCTACGCCCGCAGCCGTCGGGACTGGTTGCTGGAATCTGACATGTGTTCGACGGAGTCGCTGGCGCGACTCTCTTCGGATCCGCCGGACGGCGCCGTCGTCGATGCCGCATGGAACCAGCTGCCGCGCCTGCCGGAGCGCATAGCCCTGATCAGTCTGAGCCAGACCGAGCAGAGCCCCTGGCAGGTCATGCCCGACAATCAGGCCGTCGGGGCCTTGGCGGCGGGCCATCTGCTGGAATCCGGTCTACATCACTTCGCCGCCCTGAACGTGGGGCTGTCACTGGCCTGCCGTGAGCGCGTCAATGGCTTCCTCCAAACGATCAGACAAGCCGGGCATGAAGCCGCCGAGCTGCCCGCAGATGTCCGCGTCACCGAAACGTCCCTCTACGACTTCGCCGACGAGGCACAAGCCCTCGCCGCGCTGGCGAGTGTGCCCAGCTTCGCCGGGCTGTTCGTCCACCGTGAAGACATTGCGGTCGCGACGCTCCGCCTGCTTCGGCGTGCGGGCCGGTCCTCGCCCGAAGACGTGGCCCTGATCTGCGGGCGCGACGATGAATTGCTGTGCACGGCCTGGACGCCGACGATTTCGGCCGTCCGCATTCCCGCCGAGCGGATCGGTTATGAGGCCGCCGTTCGGCTGGCGCAGCGGCTGGAGGGCGCCGGCCCGCCGGATCGAGCTTTGCGCCTCCGCCCGGCAGGCCTGGCCATCCGGCAGTCAACGGACGTTCTTGCGTATGGCAATCGCACCGTCGTGCGGGCAATCCGCTTCCTGCGGATGCATTCCCACGAGGCCATCCGGATAGCCGATGCGGTCCAGGCGCTGGAGGTGGACCGGCGCGCGCTGGAGCGAGGATTCCGCAAACACCTCGGGCAGACTCCCGCGGCGTATCTCCGCAGACTTCGCCTGAACCGCGCCGAAGACCTGATCTGCAACACTCCCCTGCCCCTCGAGGAGATTGCCTCACGCTGCGGATTCGCCAGTGCAACGCGAATGAGCGAAGCCATGCGACGCGAGCGGGGTCACCGGCCGGGGGCACTGCGAGCCGAATCCCGGTCGAGCCGATGATCAAGACCCTCGCCGAGTCTCCGGGATGGAATCTCAGGGAGCATACAACCCGCCGCGCGCCCGGGAGGTCGGTGAGGGGCTACGTCTCGTTGAACCACACGTCGACGTGTCGCTGGGGGTCGTAGGGCTTGCCGACGATGTCCGGCCGCCCGTCGCCGGTGAGGTCGGCCACCTTCCCCTCGTGGACCGGCACGCCCTCGCTGATGAGGTGCTCATCGAACTTCCCGCCGCCGAGGTTGCGGAAGATGAGGAGCTTGGAATCGGCCTTGCCGCCGAGGCCCATCTCGGCGGTGAAGATGTCGGCCCGGCCGTCGCCGTCGAAGTCCGCCACGGCCAGGCTGTGCGGATGGAACAGGTCGTCGCGCAGGACCTGGACCTCACGGCCGGCGGCCCCGCCCCAAACGACCGCCAGCCGCCCGGCGTCGCTTTCGCCCTCGGCGATCACGATGTCCAGCCCGCCGCTTCCGGTTAGGTCGGCGACGGCAGGGCGCGTCTTGCTGTAGCCGGTGAGGAACGCCTCGCCCCGCCACCGGCCGTCCTCGTCGCGGCGGTAGATGCTCGTGCCGGCGAGGATGGCCGTCCGCCCGTCGCCGTCGATGTCGCCGATCCAGAGCCCCTCGGTGTCGAAGGAGACGTTGTCGTCGATGAGGTGGAGGCACTCCGCCGGCCAGGGCTCGCGGCGCGGGTCCGCCGGAATGTCGTAGTAGGCCAGCACGCCGCTCCTCTGCGACAGGAAGACGAGTTCCGGCTTCCCGTCGCCGTCGACGTCGCCGACGGCCTGGTCGTGGTACTTCTCGAAGCGGTCGGTGATCAGCCGCACCGGCCAGGGCCCGCGCGGGTCGGGGGGGTTCTCGAACCAGTACAGCTCGCGGTGCCCGAGCTGGGTGCCGGCGACGACGTCGGGCCGGCCGGTGCCGGTGAGGTCAACGAGCACCCCGCCGGCCT
>CAZMDT010000191.1:0-6143 GCA_964564965.1 uncultured Planctomycetaceae bacterium
AACCCCGCCAGCGCCCCCTCCTGGGCGCCGGTGACGGCGTTGAGGAACAGCAGCAGGCAGGCGATCCGGAGCGGCCGGGCGAGATGCGGAGCATTGAGCGTGGCGCGTGCGAGCCAGGGCGCCACCACCAGCAGCGCCGCCGCCGCGGCCGCGCCCGTCACGGTCGCGCACACGAACGAGGTGGCTATGATCCGGCCGGCGCGCTGGGGATCCTTCTGGCGGAACTCCGCAACGTGCTTGGTGGCGAGCAGGCCAAGCCCGAAGCCCGCGAAGATGCCGAACATCCCGGCCGTGCTGGTGATCATGCCGTACTCGCCGAACACCTCGCGACCGAGAATCCGCGCCACGAACACCGAGGCGACCAGCGTGAACAGCCGCCAGGTAACCGTGCCCGTCATGGCCCAGAACGTGCCCCGCGCGAGGCGCCCCCCCAGCGGCGAGGACCGCACGCGCTCAAGCGTCGGGCGCAGAACGCGCGGGCACACCCGGTGGATGATCGGCCAGAGCCTCATGCGCCGTCCCCGGCGGCGAGGAACCGCAGGCAGACCTCGACGATCCGCCCGCCGGCCTGGCCGTCGCCATAGGGGTTGACCGCCTGCGCCATCGCCCGGTACGCGGCGGGGTCGGTCAGCAGGTGTTTGGCCTCAGTGACGATCCGGTCGAAGTCCGTCCCGACGAGGCGGGCGGCGCCGGCGGCGACCGCCTCGGGCCGCTCGGTGGCCTCGCGCATGACCAGGACGGGCTTGCCGAGGCTGGGGGCCTCCTCCTGCACGCCGCCGGAGTCGGTGAGGATGAGCTTCGAGCGGTCCATGAGCGCCACGAACGCCAGGTAGCTGACCGGCTCGATGAGATGGACGTTCGCGCGCCCGCCGAGGAGGCGGAACACCGGCTCGCGCACCCGCGGGTTCAGGTGCACCGGGTAGACGAACGCGTGGTCCGCGAACTCGCCCGCCAGCCGCGCGATCGCCCGGCAGAGCGACTCGAACGGCGGGCCGAAGCTTTCGCGCCGGTGCCCGGTAATCAGCACGAGCGGCCGGCCCTCGGGGTCGCCGGGGGCGTCGCCGGGCAGGCCCGGGATGGCCGGCGGCTCGCGGCGCGTCCGCGGCACCACGAGCCGAAGCGCGTCGATCACGGGGTTGCCCGTCACGAAGATCCGCTCGCCCGCGACGCCCTCGGCGAGCAGGTTCGCCCGCGCCGTCGACGTCGGAGCGAAGTGCAGGTCCGCCACGTGCGTGGTCAGCACGCGGTTGATCTCCTCGGGGAACGGCGAGAACTTGTCGCCCGTCCGCAGCCCCGCCTCCACGTGCCCCACCGGAATCCGCCGGTAGAACGCCGTCAGCGCCGCGCAGAGCACGGTGGTCGTGTCGCCCTGCACCAGGACGAGGTCCGGCCGCTCTCGGCGGTAGTAGTCGTCCAAGGCCGTCACCGCCCGCGCGGTCAGGCCCGCCAGGCTCTGGTCCGGGCGCATCAGCCCCAGGTCGGCGTCCGGGCGGATGTCGAACACCTCGAACACCTGGTCCAGCAACTCGCGGTGCTGGGCCGTGGCGCACAGGTGCGTGGCCAGCCCGCCCTGCCGGCGCATAGCCAGGATGACCGGGGCCAGCTTGATCGCCTCGGGGCGGGTGCCGAACACGAACGCGACTTTCTTCATGGGCAGTTTATCGGGCCAGTGGGCCTGCGGCTTCGGTGCGGGCCTCGCCGGGAGCCGCACCCCCCTCAAAGGATTTCGGCTTGACGGCGTCGGAGCTTCAGGTGCTCTTGGGGTATCGGCGGCGGCCCGAGGCGACCACGACGGATACGGCGCGCCGTGCGATGGTGTGGAGGGCGTCCGGAGGGCGGCCTGGCGCGTGGCCTTCCGCGCCTAGTCCTCGTCGTCGGACGGCCCGACGTAGCCCTCGCTCTCGAGGTGCAGGACGATCTGCTGGGCGCACTGCTCGGGCGTGGTGTCGGTGGTGTCGATGACGATGTCGGCGTCGGCGGGCGGCTCATAGGGATCGCTGATGCCGGTGAAGTCCCTGATGGTGCCGGCACGGGCCTTGGCGTACAGGCCCTTCGCATCGCGCTGCTCGCAGACCGCCAGCGGCGTGGAGACGTGCACCAGGAGGTACCCGCCGCCGCCGGAGATGAGCGCCCGGTTCTCCTTGCGGATCGCGTCGTACGGGGCGATGGGGGCGCAGATGGCGATGCCGCCGTTCTTCGTGATCTCCGAGGCCACGAAGCCGATCCGCCGGATGTTGATGTCACGATGCTCCTTCGAGAATCCCAGCTCGCTGGAGAGGTTCCTGCGGACGATGTCGCCGTCCAGCAGCGTCACGGGCCGCCCGCCCATCTCCAGCAGCTTCACCAGCAGCACCTTGGCGATGGTGGACTTCCCGGCCCCCGACAGGCCGGTGAAGAAGACGGTGAAGCCCTGCCGGCTCCGCGGGGGGTACGTCCGCCGGAGCTCCTTCACCACGTCCGGAAAGCTGAACCACTCCGGAATCTCCCTGCCAGCCGCCAGCCGGTCGCGAAGCTCCGTGCCGGAGATCGACAGCGTCTTCGTGCCCTCGGGCACCTCGTCGGCGGGCAGGTAGGCGCCGCGGTCGGGGGCGTAGACCATCATCCTGAACGGGACCATCCGGATGCCGAGCTCCGCCTCGTGCCGCCCCAGCAGTTCCTGGGCCTCGTATGGCCCGTAGAACGCGTTGCCCGCCGAGCCGTTGCCCGGGTCGGCATGATCTCGCCCGACGATCAGGTGCGTGCACCCGTAGTTCTTGCGGATGATCGCGTGCCAGAGGGCCTCCCTCGGCCCGCCCATCCGCATCGCGAGCGGCAGCAGGGCGAGCATCGCCGTGTTCCGGGGGTAGTGCCTCAGGATCGCAAGATAGCAGCGGACGCGGGTGTAGTGATCGACGTCGCCCGGCTTGGTCAGCCCGACGACGGGGTGGATGAGCAGGTTGGCCTCCAGCTTGGCGGCGGCGCGGAACGTCAGCTCCTGGTGGGCCCGGTGCATGGGGTTGCGCGTCTGGAACGCCACCACCGTGCGCCAGCCGAGCCGGGCGAACCTGTCGCGCACCTGCGCGGGGCTGAGCCGCAGCTCCACGAAGTCGTAGTGGCTCGGGCGGCGGATGCCCTCGACCTTGCCGCCGACGTACCACGGGTGCGTGGCATGTGCCAGGTGGGCCGCGGCGGGGTGCTCGGCGTCGGTGGTGCCGAAGACGCGCCGGGCCTCCGCGCGGCGGTCGGGCCGCCACACGTCCTCGACGGTGAGAACGGCAAGGGCGAAGCCCTCCGGGTCGCGCAGGACGAGGGCGTCGCCCGTGCTGAGCGAACGGGCGAGGTCCTCGGTCACGTCCAGCGTGATGGGCATCGGCCAGAGCACCCCGCCCGGCAGGCGCATGTGCCCGCAGACGCCCTCATACTCCGCCTGCGTCATGAAGCCCCGCAGCGGCGAGAAGCCGCCGTTCATCAGCAGCTCCAGGTCGCAGAGCTGGCGGGCAGTGAGGTGCCAGGAGGGCAGGTCGCGGCACGCGCCCCTGAGCGGCTCGACCCGTGCCTGCGGGGCCATCAGGTCGGCCAACGTGCCGCCGTGCGGTTGGATGAGCTCGGATGACATGCGCCGCCACTGCCTTCGTTGAACGCTGCGTGTGGCCCGCCGCGCGGGCCTACCCCCCTGCCGGCCGCGCCATCGCCGCGCGCTCGTGCTCGATGACCAGCTCGAGCGTCGCCGTCAGGTCGTATTTCGGCGCGTAGGCCACGGCTTCCCGGATGCGCCGCAGGTCGGGCACGCGGCGCATCATGTCGTCGAACGGCCGGCCGTACGCCTCCTCGTAGCTGAGGCGCACGACGGGCGAGCGGGAGCCGGTCATCGCGACGATCTTCTCGGCCAGGGCGTTGATGCTGATGGCCTCGTCGCTGCCGACGTTGAAGATCTGCCCCGCCGCGGCGGGCTCGCCCATCAGCTCCGTCATGCCCTCGATCACGTCGTAGACGCAGGCGAAGCAGCGCGACTGCTCGCCGGTCCCGAAGACGCGCAGGGGCTCGCCCCGCAGCGCCGCCTGGACGAACCGCGGCACGACCATGCCATACGCGCCCGTCTGGCGCGGGCCCACCGTGTTGAACAGCCGGCAGATCACCACCGGCAGGTGGCTCTCCTCGCAATACGCCAGCGCCAGGAACTCGTCGATCGCCTTCGAGCACCCGTACGACCACCGGCTGTACGTCGTGCAGCCGTACACCATGTCCGCGTCCTCCCGGAACGGCACGGCGTCGCTCTTGCCGTACACCTCGCTGCTGGAGGCGATCAGGACGGGGAGGCGGAACTTGCTGGCCAGCGACAGCACGACCTCCGAGCCGTGGATGTTCGTCTCGATGGTGTGTACGGGCCGGTCGACGATGAGCTGCACGCCGACGGCCGCCGCCAGGTGGTAGATTGCCTCCGCCCGCTCCACCAGGGCCGTCATGACCGTCTCGTTGCGGACCGACTCCTGCACGAAGCGGAAGCCCGGGTGCTTCAGCAGGTGGGCGATGTTGGCCAGCCGCCCGGTGGACAGGTCGTCGATGGCCGTGGCCTGGTGCCCCTGGCCAAGCAGGCGCTCAGCGAGGTGCGAGCCGATGAACCCCGCGCCGCCGGTAATGAGCACGTGCACGCCACTCTCCTTGCCCGCCCGGTGAGCCGCCGGGGCGGGTCGCCCTTCGGGCAGATCGTCGCCGCGGGCCGACGGGGGATAGTATAGAAGCTCCGGCCCCGAGGCACAGCGAAAACGCCCGCCGGCCGCCAACCGCGGGCGTTGACATCCGCGCGCGGATGTGCAACGTGTCCGGCGGTTCGACGCGAGTGGAGCAGGGACGAGCGGCATGGCCGAGCGGAACGGACAGGATGAGCAGGACCAGCGGCGCTCCGGCCGGGGCATGCGGCGGGCCGGTCGAACACTGCGGAGGCTGCTCCGCGTCCTCCAGTGGGGCGTGAACCTCGTCGTGGTCGCCGCCGTGCTGCTGGTGTTCACGCCGGTGGGCACGCGGCTCAGCGATTGGCTGGTGCACGTGGACGGCCCGGCGGCGGCCGACTTCATCGTCGTGCTCGGGGGCGAGCCGGAGCGGGGCGTCGAGGGCGCCCAGCTCTACCGCGAGGGTTGGGCCCCCACCGTCATCATCACCTCGTGGGGCGAATACGCCGACGGCCTCGCCCGAATGACACAGGCCTACGGCGTCCCGCCGGAGCACATGCTCGTCGACCGCGAATCGACGCGGACGGCGAGCCATCCCGGGCAGGTGGCCGCCCTGCCAGGCGTCGATCGGGAGACCTCGCGGCTGATCGTGGTCACCTCGAGTCTGCACACGCGGCGGGCGCGGGCGTGCTTCCTGGCGGCGGGGTACAAGCACGTGCGGATGGTCTGCCCCGGCTGGCGGTACGGTGGGCGGTTCCGGTACGTCCGCGATGACAACTGGGGTCGCCGGGCGGCCGACCTCCGCCGCATGGTCTACGAGGCGACGGCCAACGTCTACTACTGGATTCGCGGGTGGATCTGAGCGGCCGCGTCGGGCCTACGGGGCCACCGCGTAGAACGCCTTGATCTGCTCCGCGACGTAGAGGATCTGCTCGTCGGTCAACTCGCCGCAGACGGGCAGCGCGAGCACCTCGCGGGCGGCCTGCTCGGCGACGGGGAAGTCGCCCTCGGTCTGCCCGAGCGGCTCGAAGCACGCCTGAAGGTGCAGGGGCAGCGGGTAGTAGACGGCGCAGGCGATGCCCCGGCCGGTCAGGAAGGTCCGCAGCTCGTCGCGCCGCTGGGCACGGATGACGTACTGGTGATAGATGTGCCGCCGCCCGGGCCGCTCCACCGGCGTCACCACCTCCGCCACGCCGGCCAGAAGGTCGTTGTAGCGCGCCGCGTTGGCGCGGCGGGCCTCCGTCCACGTCTCCAGGTGACGCAGCTTCACCGAAAGCGCCGCCGCCTGCACGGAGTCCATCCGGAAGTTCCCGCCGACCCAGTCGTGGATGTACTCGCGGCTTTGACCGTGGTTGCGCAACTTCTCCAGCCGGCCGGCGAGGGCGGCGTCGTTCGTCACGATCGCGCCCGCGTCGCCCATCGCGCCGAGGTTCTTCGTGGGGTAGAAGCTCAGGCACCCGGCGGTGCCCATCGCCCCCGCCCGCCGCCCGTCCAGGT
>CAZMDT010000192.1:0-6107 GCA_964564965.1 uncultured Planctomycetaceae bacterium
ATCACCTCGCGGGCGACGTCGGCATAGACGCTCCGGGAGCCGGCGGCGGCGAAGAGGATGCGGCAGAGATCGGAGCAGTCGCCGAAGTGTCCGGCGGACCGGCCGCCGTCCGTCCAGACCACGACGTTCAGCCCCAGCGGGGCCAGTCGTGCCTGCACGTGCGCGAAGGTCGGGTCCGGCCTGGCACAGCTTCGCGATGTCTGCGTCGCCTCGGGCATGCCTATCCGGTGATGGCCGGTTCCTCCTGCTGGGTGAGCCCGCGGACCTTCTCGAGCACCTCGCGCGGGGAGAAGGGCTTCGCCAGCACCGTGGCGATGCCCGCCTCCTGCATCTCGGCGGGTTCGATGTCGAACCCCCGCGCCGTCAGCATGATCGCGGGGATGCCCCGCGTGGCGTCCGCCTCGCGCAGGGCGCGGCAGAACTCCAGCCCGCTGAGGATGGGCATCTGGTAGTCGGTGATGATGACGTCGGGGTGCTCGGCGCGCGCCAGCTCCAGGGCTTCCTCGCCGTCCATCGCCGTGATCACCTCGTATCCGGCGTTGCGGAGCTTCATCGACACCACGTGGAGAATGTGGGCCTCGTCGTCCGCGACCAGTACCGTCATGCTCATGTCACACCTGCCTGTTCCCTTGCGTCCGGCCCGCCGGGGGCCGGAGCCGCTAAACCATCACGGGCAGCTCGATGGCAAACGTGCTGCCCTTGCCCTCTTCGCTCGTCACCGACAGCTTGCCCTCGTGGACGGTCTCGACGATGTGCTTCACGAGCGTCAGCCCGAGGCCGGTCCCCTTGGCGAGCTTGTTGTTCGCGCCGACGCGGTAGAACTTGTCGAAGATGTGCGGCAGGTCGTCGGGGGGAATGCCCGCCCCCGTGTCCGACACGTCGCACACCGCCACGCCGCGCCGCTCGTCCGCCGTCACGCTGACCGTCACCTTCCCGCCCGGCGGGGTGTACTTGATGGCGTTCGACACCAGGTTCATGACCGCCTGGAAGATCATGTCGTGGTCCGCCTCCACCTGGTGGTAGACCGGCGCCAGGCGTTGCGCCAGCATGATCTGCTTCGTTTTCGCCTGCGCGGCGGCCACGTCCAGCACGCGCTTCGCCACCGCCGTCAGGCTCACCGGCTCCTTCACGACCTTCACCACGCCCGACTCGATCCGCGAGATGTTCAGGATGTTCTCGATCAGGCGGTGGAGGCGGTCGGTCTCGGCGGCGATGATGCCGTAGAACTCGCCGCGGGTCCTCTCGTCCTCGGCCTCGCCGTCCTCGAGCATCTCGATGTACGCCTTGATCGACGCCAGCGGGGTCTTCAGCTCGTGCGAGACGTTGGAGACGAAGTCGGTCTTCATCTTCGCGATCTCCTTCTCGCGGGTGATGTCGTGGAGGACGGCGACCACGCCGGAGACCTCGTTCTCGCCGGGGGTGATCACGCAGCTCAGGGTGATGTTGAAGGTCCGCGGCGTGCCCTTGTGGTCGATGGAATGCTCCACGACCTTGCGCGTGAAGGCCTTGGTGTCGCCCCGCATGGTGTAGCGCCCGCGGGCGCCCTCGCCGTGGCTGCGCGTCTCCCGGATCAGCCGCACCAGCGTGCCGTCCGCCATCACCCGGTCGATGTTCTTCCGCAGGCTCGTCTGAAGCCGGAAACCCAGCAGCCGCTCCGCCGCCTCGTTCGCCAGCAGCAGCTCGTCGAACCGGTTCGTCACGATCACCGCGTCGCTGATGGAAAAGATGATCGCCTCGGTGTGGTGCTTCTCGGCCGCGGCGATCCGCGACTGAATCTGGAGCTCGCGGTTCTCCGCCTGAACGTCCTCGAGCTGGCCCTTGACGGTGGTGAGAAACTCGTTGAGCGGCCGCGTGATCTGCGACAGCTCCCGCGTGCCGTCGGCCATCACCAGCCCGATCTCCCCGGTCCGCGCCATCGTGTCGAGCTGCCCCGCGATCGACTTGACCGCGCCGTGCACGGTGCGCCAGAAGACCATCAGCAGCAGGACGGTCAGGGCGGCGACGAGCCCGAGGACCAGGTAGTTCAGGCTGCCCTCCGGGACGATCCGGCCCTGAAGGGCCATCATCGTCGCGTAGTAGGCCGCGCTGGCGCCCAGTGTGACCAGCGCCACCGAGGCCAGTCCCAATCGCCTCGCCGTTGTCACGTTGTCCTCCCTCGCGGCGGCGCGCCGTGTTGGGCCTAGGGCCTGCGGGAAAGCTCTTTCCCGCCGAATTCATCGAGCAGCTCGCGCGCCAGTCGGCAGGCGGGCTCGGCCTTCAGGGCCTGTTGGTAGCAGCGGACGGCCCGGGGGCGGTCGCCGTGCGCCTCGTGAGCCCGCCCGAGCAGGCACCACAGCGTCCCCGAGCGGGGATGCTGGGCGACCGCGGCGGTGAGTTCGCGGATGGCCTGGTCGGGCCGGCCGTCGCGGAGCAGCGCGTAACCGAGCACCAGGGCGGCATCGAGGCAGTCGGCCTGAAGGGCGAGCGCCTCGGTGGCGATGGCCGCCGCCTGCCGCGCGTTGCCCATCGCCAACTGGGCCTTGGCGAGCCCTGCCCGCACGCCGGCCGAGGCGGGCAACTGCTCCGCCGCCTTCTCGTATGCCTCGCGTGCCGCCGCCGCCCGGCCCACCGCCAGCCAGCAGTCCCCGAGCGTGGCCTGCACCCACGGCGACGGCGGGGGCGCCTTCGGGTCCGTCAGCGGCGTGAGCGTCTCCGCCGCCTCCAGGCAGCGTCCGGCCAGATGCTGCGCCTCGCCCAGGCACCGCCGGTAGCCGCGGTTCTGCGGATCGAGGTCGAGCGCCCGGAGATAGTAGGCGGCCGCCTTGCCGTGCTCGTGCCGCATCATCGCCACCCGCCCGCCGAGTTCGCAGAGGGCGGCGTCGTCCTGCGCCTTGTCGGCGTAGCTGTCGACGTAGAGTTCCGCCTCACGGATTCGGCCCATGGCCACGAGCACCTCGGCCGCCGCCCGCACCGGCGCCAGGGTCGACGGATCGAGCGAATACGCGCGCCGGTACGAGGCGAGTGCCTCTTCGGGCTGCCCGCCCTTCTCCTGGGCCACGCCGAGCAGGTAGAACGCCTGGGCGGACTCCGGCTGCATCTCCAGCACCGTCGTCAGCTCCTTGGCGGCGTCGGCGTGGCGGGCCTTTTCGATGTAGACCTTGGCCAGGAGGATTCTGGGCTCGACGTCTCGGCCGTTGAGGGCGATGGCCTGAAGGGCCTTCTCGGCGGCGCGGTCGAGCTGCCCGACGCGGAAGTGCTCGAGGGCCACGCCGCAGAGCATCCGCCCGCGCGTCTTGTTCCAGCGTTCCTGCGCCTGGAGCTTGGCATCGCTGACCGTCGGCATCAGCTGCCCGCAGCCGGCCAGCGACAGCACCACCACGATGGCGACTATGATCGACTTCTTCATGGCGACCTCTTCGTCGGCCGTCGTCTTGCAGCGGCGACCGGCTTGTCTAAATTCCGCAGAGCCCGCAGCTTGACACCCTTGCCCAAAAAAAGGGCGGGCCTACTGCCCGGTCATGGGCGCCGGCTGCGTCGTCGGCTGCTGCGGCTCGGGCTCGGGCTCGGGCTCAGGCTCAGGTCCCGGAAGCGGGTCCTCGAAGCGGATGCCGATGCCCAGGGCTTCCCGCACGTCCGGCGACACGTCGGCGGCGTTGCGCGGCTTCCCCGGCACGATGATCCGCTCGACGGGCTTGCCGAGCTCCTGCATGATCATCCGCTGGATGACGTACCTCACGGTGGACACCTGGGGCTGGTCGGCCCAGAAGGCCCGCTCCGTCAGGCGCTCCTTCAGCCGCATCGCCTCCTCCATCCGCGGCGCCAGCGACAGGGCCATGTCCACGTTCCACAGCGCCTTGTCGGGGTTGCCCTCGCGCAGGTCCTGTCGGGCCCAGCGGATGTGGCATCCGGCGAGGCGTTCGCGGCCCCACCAGTGGAGCCCGTTGCGGGCGCCGATTCGGAGCCGCTCAACGTCGTCCTTGACCTGCTCGCTGACGGCCTCGGCCACCGGCTGCTTCACGATGTGCGGGGTGATCAGGACGATGACCTCCTCGCGGTCGGTGGAGTCGGAGGACTGGCGGAACAGCGTGCCGACGTAGGGGATGTTGCCGAACAGGGGCACCTGCCCACGGCCCCTGACGGTCGACTCGCGGAAGAGCCCGCCGATGACGATCGTGTGGCCGTCGCGGATGAGCACGTTGGAGGTGACCTCGGTGGTCGTTTCGGTCGGCAGGACGCTGCTGCCCACCTGCTCCACGCTGCCGGAAGAGTCCTCCGGATGGATCTCCATCCGGATGTACCCGTCGCGCCCGATGTACGGGCGGACGACCAGCCGGGTGCCGGTTTCGAGGAACTCGACGGTCTGCGTGGCGGTGGTTTCGGTGACGGTGGTGGTGAGGTATCCGTCGCGCCGCCCGACCATCACCTGCCCGCGCTGCTTGTTGATGACGAGCAGCTTCGGGTTGGCCAGCACCGTGGTGTCGGTGACGCTCTCGAGCGCCCGGACGAAGAACGCCACGTTGTTGCTGACGAAGCCGATGGTCAGCCCGCCGGGATCGATGGCCGCGTTGAAGTCCGTGCGGAACGTCGCCCGGTTCTCGTTCAGCGACGTCCCGGGCACCGAGCCGGTCGTCACCGACTGCAGGCCGTTGCTCGTGGCGCTGAGGTTCTGGAAATCCACACCCGCCAGGGCGTTGAAGTCGATCCCCAGCGCGTTGCCGTCCTGCAGCGACGCCCGGATGACCGTCGCCTCGATCAGCACCTGGTCCGGCTTCACGTCCAGCTCGGCGATCAGCTTCGCCGCCTCGGCCACCTTGTCCTCGTAATCCTTGACGATCAGCACGTCGTCGATGGCCAGACTGTTGCCGCCGGCCTCGCTGCTGCTCGGGGTGATGCCGATGGCCGCGGCCTTGGAGACCACGACCGTGCCCTCGGGCGACAGCACCGGCTCCACAAGGGTCTTCAGGTCGGCGGCCGTGATGTAGGCCAGGTGAAACGCCTGGACCTTCACCTTCCGCAACGCTTTGAGCCGCTCGGCGAGCTGCTGCGCGGTGCAGACGTAGATGGACCCCTTTTCCTTGTACCAGGCGAAGCCGGTGGCCGCGACGACGGCGTCGAGCGCCTGCTCCAGGCTGACGTTGTAGAGATCGACGGCGGCGACTTTGCCCGACACCTCGCGCGTGGCGATGATGTTGATCCGGCTCTGTCGCGACAGGAGTTCAAGGACGCCGCGGATTTCGGCGTCGCGCATGTGCAGCTCATCGAACGCGCCGCGATCGCCGCCCGTGGTGACCTTGCTCCTGATGCCCTCCGCGGACAGGTCCTCGGGGGCCGTCGCCGGCGCCGCATCGGGCGCCCCTTCCTCTGCCCCCGCAGGTGCCGCGAGCACCGCCGCGGTCAGCACCAGCGCCGCGATACGGTGAATCTCAAGCCATCGTGGAAAGGCCATGGTCGTCTCCTTGGACGTTTTGCCGCCTCCGTCGGCGGCGTGACTGAACTCTCGATCTCGCTGCGCCTCGTGTGGCGCATTCGCCACTAGCTTTGGAGCAACAGAACGACCTTCACCTGCTCCTTCACCACCACGCACGACGTGGAGGTGATCTCCGTAATCTGGAAGCCCTGGATCCAGTCGCCGACGAACAGCACCTGCCCGTCGATGATGGCGGTGGGCCGGCGGCTGACGATCGTGGTCTGGAGCCTCAGGGCGGCCGCCTGCTGGCGGATGTTCTTCTCGTGCGCGAGGCGCTGGACCTCGCCCGGCTGCGTCGTGGCGGGCGCCTGGATGGTGGGCGGCTTGACCTGCTCCTTGGGCACGGGGAAGAAAATGGCGTTCGGCTCGAACAGGTCGCGCCGGATGGTGCGGTCCATGGTGCGGATGTACGCGTCGCGTTCCTCGGCACGGCCGTCGCGGCGCGCGGGCGTCAGCAGCGCGGCCGCGCTCGCCGTCGGCGCGCCCGCCGGCTCCGGCGGCAGGAGCGATTGCGCCGACGCAAGTGCCGGCTTGTTGCCCTGCTTCAGCAGCATGCGGAGCCCCAGCACCAGCACCACCGCCGCCAGAATGCCCAGGATGAAGGCCTTCTTCTTGTCGGCCTTCAGCTCGGCGACGAGCTGGTTCTTCATGGCCGTCAGGA
>CAZMDT010000193.1:0-6080 GCA_964564965.1 uncultured Planctomycetaceae bacterium
TTCGGTGGACGCCGTTTCCGGTGCAGACGTAGAGGTGGTCGCCGTGGATGAGGACGCTGGCGTTGGTGGCGTCGTGCGGGGCGCAGGGGACCCCGCCGATCATGTCGAAGCGCCAGAGGATGTCGCCGTCGCCGGGGGCGACCGGCACGGGCTCGGCGTCGTCGCCGGCGATGTAGGCGCCTTCGTCCCTAAACGGCCCGTCGTTGCCGTCGGTCTGCCCGGCCACGTCGAGGCAGAGCACTTCGGCGCGGCTGCTGACCACGTAGAGGCGGTCGCCCTCGACGGTGGGCGAGGAGCAGAGCCCCACGTCCAGGTCGTCGAAGGCGCTGCCGTGGACGTTCCGGCGGTAGCGCGGCACGCGAAGCCGCCACAGCAGCTTGCCCGTCCGCTCCTCGAGGCACAGCAGCAGCCCGCCCTTGTCGCGGGCGACGCGCGGGTCGTTCCAGTAGCGGTCGTTGGTCCCCACGAACACCCGCCCGCCGGCCACCGTCGGCGTGCCGTAGGTGTGCGCCCCCAGCGGCGCGATCCACCGGACGTTGGAATCGCCCGTCGGCTCGAACGTCGCCGGAAGCGGCGACTCGTCCGAGACCATGTTGCGGCCGTTCGTGCCGCCCCACTGCGGCCAGTCGGCACCTTCCGCGGCACCGGCGGCCGCGGCAAGCACCGCCGCCAGCGTGCAAAGCCGTCGCTTCTGTCCCATGGGCGTATCCTAACGGGGCGGCGCCGCCGATGCCCGGGGCAATTCCCCGCCGCATTGGACGGGCGCCCGAGGCGGGGGGTTCCCCGCCAAATTGCCGCCTCCGGGGTCGCAATCGCCGTGCGAGTTGTTAGAATCCGCCCTCCGGGTGCGCGGCGCCGGGCCCGCCGGTGCCGGCCCGCCCGAACACGGGAACGCCATTGGCTTACGCGAAGCTCGAAACACTCGCCCGCCGCGTCCGGGGCGACCTGGAACGGCTGTTTGAGGGGCGCCCTGCCCGCCTGGCCGAAGCGCTGCGCCACCTGCTGGAGACGATGGTGACGGCCGAGGTCCCGGAGCCGCTCCAGGAGCTCTGCGGCGAGGTCCGCGGGCTGAAGACTCACCTGCGGGCGCTGCGGCGGCACCTGCAGGAGGCCTCCTCGCTGCCGGAGGCGCTGTGTGCCCGGTACAAGTACCGGATGCCGGAGGGGCGGGCGCGTCGGCGCTACCGGGTTTCCCCGCGGGTGTGGCGGCACGTGCACGAGCTGGCGCGCGAGGTGGGGTGGCGCCCGGAACTTCAGGTGCCGCTGATCAGGTACGAGGCGTACGCGTGGCACGACGCGCTGGAGGAGCAGTTCGTTCAACTGGAGGTCCTGCTCGACGCCGGCGCCCTGGAAGGCGTGCTCATCGCCTCGCTCGAGGCCTATCTGTCGCCCCGGAAGCCCCGCCGGAAAGGCAGCGAGGTGTACGGCATCTGCTTCGGCATGACGCGCGAAGTGCATCACCGGCGGTTCCGCGACGGCCTCTGCGTGACGCGATACGTCTCCGTGATGCGCGCCCAGCCGCAGCTGTCCGCCGACAGCGGCTACGGGCACGTTGAGCCCAACCCGCGCAGCCTCGACGCCATCCTGAAGGCGACGACGGCGCTGTACCCGCAGTACCAGGCCGTCGGCGACTTCCACTCGCACCCGTACGACGAGCTGTGGGTGCTGGACCGCGACCGCGGGTGGGACTGCACGCCCTCCGACGATACCTCCAACGTGCTGCTGGCTCGCGCCATGTCGGAGCTGGGGCACCACATGTCGGTGGCGTTCGTCATCGGCATCGCGCGCAGCAGCCAGCGCGCGCCGCTGGGGCACTACCGGGGCCTGCGCAACACCCTTCAGCTCGGGCTGGGCAACTGCCGCGTGATCGTGGCCGCTTACCGCAGCCTCGAGAGCGGGCGCCTGACGGGCTCGAACACGCGGCTGAGCCTGTCGGGCACGCTCGGGTAGCCTCGCCGGCGTGCCCGCAGGGGCGAGCGCCGATGCCCTTGGCGCATCGCCGCGCCCGGCGGTATAAGGGAGGTTCGCACGCCATCCGCCGGGCCGGGCGCCGGTGCCCTTGTCGGCCCGAGCCCAGGACGCCGCTGACCATGGCCGTCAGAATGGACCGCACATGCTGGCGGGGCATCCGGATCGACCACCCGGCCGAGTGGGAGCTGGCCGTCGCGTCGGGGGTGGATGAGCCGCGGCGGTGCGCCTTCGCCGACCGGCTGTTCCATCGCCTGGACGTCCGCTGGCGTCCGCTCAAGGGCCGGCCCAACCTCGAGCTGGCGATCCAGAAGCACCGCCGCCAGACCGATAAGGGCGCCGAGTCGACCGTGACGGACTTCGCCGACGCCCCGGCCGGCTGGCGCGGCACACTCCGGAAGACCGGCGAGGCGACCCTCGCCTACGCGTGCCGGTACCTCGAAAGCCCCGGCTGGCTGGTGGACGCGGTGGTGGTCTGGCCGCAGAAGCGCGACAAGGCCACCGAGGCCGCCGTCCTGAGGTCCATCGGCGCCGAGGACCCCGGCGCAGAAGTCCGCGAGTGGCAGGCGATGGGCCTGAGCCTTCGCCTCGGGCGGCCGTTCGAGCTGGTCCGCAGCCTGGTGCCGGTGGGGCAGGTGCGGTGGGAGTTTTCGACGGCGCGGCGGCACGGCCCGCAGCTCGTGATCGAGCGCCTCGCGATGCCGGAGCACTGGCTGGGGGACTCGCTGCGCGAGTGGCTCCTCGAGGAGCTTCCCCACGGGCACCGCCCCCACCGCCAGGAGCTGGCCAAGGTCAACGGGCACCGCGCCGAGCGCCTCATCAGCCATACCCGGTTCAGCCCCCTCGCCTCCCTGCGCGGCATCCGCGAGATCCGCGTGGACCTCGCCTGGCTCTGCCCCAAGGAAAGCCGCCTCTACCGCGTCAGCTTTGCCGACCGCTCGCGGGCCGACGAGATCGCCCTGCCGGGGAGCCTGGAGATTCGCTGCTGCCGCGACGTTCCCGCCGCGGCGCGGGGGCGCAGCGCATGACGGCCGCCAGGCGCAAAGGCAAGACGCGACGGCAGAGCGTCAGCTCGGAGCAGTTCCTCGCGGCGAAGGTCCATCGCAACGAGGCGATGGAGATGACGGAGCGCCCCGGGGGCGGCTGCCTGGTGAAGGTGCCGATGCGGCGCCCGCGCTGGTTCATCCCGCCGTTCAGTTGGCTGCTGCCGTACTCCGCGCACCGGCGGGTGGAGCTGGACCGCCTGGGCACGGAGGTGCTGCGGGCCTGCGACGGGCGGCATACCGTCGAAGAAATGATTGAAAACTTCGCCGCGAGCCATAAGCTATCGTTCCGCGAAGCGCAGCTCTCGGTGACGACGTTTCTGAAGCAACTGACGCAGCGTGGGCTCGTCGCCGTCGTCGGGCCCTAGTCGGAAGGATCTGCGCCCAACATGAAGGTCGTGGAAGTGAAGGAGCAGGTTCGGCCGCCGCTTAAACGGTGTGTCGAACTCGTGTTAAGCGGCGTGAAGTACCGCCTCTTCCGCGCGGGCATCACCGTGGTCATCATCGCGCTGGCCGTGGCGTTCCTGATGACGATGCTCACCGAGAGCCTGATCACGCGGCGCGTGGTCGATGCCATCGAGGCGGAGACCGCCCCCCGCCGGCTGTTGCAGTTTTGGGTGGGGCGGCTGTCGAGCACCCCCGATGCGGAGCACCTGGCGGCCCTGCTGGCGGACATGCGCCCGGGCGACGCCCGCTGGCGCGAGTTTGCCGGCTGGGGGCCGTTCGACGACGCCCAGCTCGCCCGCCTGTCCGACATCGCCCGGCGGCAGCGCCTCTACACCGGGTTCTTCGAGGACCTCGACGCCGGCAAGCGGCGCGTCCTCATCGGGCGCGAGCGCGGCAACCGGGCGTTCGCCCAGTTCATCGACCAGGCCGCCACCACCGGCGAGAAGGTCGCCCTCGACGGCGCCGCCCTCGCCCGCTTCGAGGAGGAGCTGGGCAGGTCGGGCGAGCGGTTTCCCACCTCCATCGAGGCGTTCCGCGAGTTCCTGCGTGACTGGCAGCGGACGCTCGACGACCGCCGGCGGATCATCCGGCGCCACGCCGACGCCATCGCCGCCCTGCACCGGCCGGGGCGGATGCTGGAGAAGCGCAGCCCCAAGGAGGCCCTCGCCGCCGCCGGCGACGACCTGCCCGCCCGCCTCGCCGCCGAGGACGTCGGGCTGATTTTGACGCCCGAGGAGCTGAAGACGGTGCGGCGCGAGGCGGCGCTGGCCGTCGACGCGGAGAAGATCCAACAGGCCGTCGGCTCCGCCCTGCTGAAGGCGCTGCTCGCCAAACGCAAGGACGCCAAAGTCGCCGACGTCGACGCCGACATGCTCTTCGCCGAACTCGACTCCTCCAGCGGGGCCGAGTGGTTCGTCGAGCTGACCAACAAAACCCGGGGCATGGACGTCCGCGGCCTGAACGCCACCCGGATCTACACCGTCGCCTCGCGCTGGCGGGTGCTGCGGGACAGCACCGACGCCGCGAAGCACGGCACCGCCGACGCCAACGTGCTGCGGGACCTCGTGGCCGAGCAGAAGGGCGTCGGGCCGGAGCAGGTCACCGACGGCGAGATCGCCGAGGCACGAAAGGACGAGGCGTTCTGGCGCTTCGCGCGTGCATCGATCGAGCGGAAGCTGGCTGCCGAGGAGGACCTGGCCCGGCTGCGGCGTCTGGCCGAGGCGCCGCTGGTGCGGGAGGAGCTGGCCCAGCGCCGGAAGATGGACTCGCCCGACGCCGTGACCGCCGAGACCCTCCTGGAGGAGGCGAGCACGCTCGAGCAGAAGAAGAACACCCCCGAAGGCGCCCGCTGGCTCGTCGAGCAGTTGCAGCGGGTGCGCCCGCTGGAGCCGCTGGGGCTGACGGTGCAGCGCGTTCGGGAGGTCGCCGCGGCCCGCATGGACCGCGCCCGCCTCGCGCAGACGGAGGCGCTGGTGGCGCAGTCGGCGACGAAACGCGGGTTCCTGGGCTTCTCGGGGCGGACGATGTGGCTGATCGTGGTGAGCTTCATGGTGTGCGTCGTGGGCATCGCCAACGCCATGCTCATGAGCGTCACCGAGCGGTTCCGCGAGATCGCCACCATGAAATGCCTCGGCGCCACCGACGGGTTCGTGATGATCAGCTTCGTGATGGAGTCGTGCCTCCAGGGCGTCGCCGGCAGCGCCATCGGGCTGGTGCTCGGATTCACTCTCGGCACGGTCCGCACCTGGGCCAGCTACGGGTGGATCGCCGTGCAGCACATGCCCGCCCTGGAAGTCCTCGCCGCCGGCGGGGCCTCCGTCGTCCTCGGCATCCTGATCTCGGCGATGGCCGCGGTGTACCCGGCGTGGGTCGCCGCGCGGCTGGCGCCCATGGAGGCGATGCGGATCGAGTGAGCCTCCCACATCGCCCGGCAGAAACGATGGCCCCTGACAGCCAACAGCACGACGCCGCCGCACAGGCCCCGGCCCCCGGGCCGGCGGGCCCGGCCGCCGCCGTCGCCGCCGCCGCCCCGCCGGCGGAGGCCGTGGCGCCCCCCCGCCGGAAGCGCCCGACGGCCGAGGGCGAGCGAGCGGTCATCATCCGAACGCGAGGGCTCAAGAAGGTCTACCAGATGGGCGAGGTCCAGACCCACGCCCTGCGCGGCATCGACGTGGAGCTGTACCGCGGCGAGTTCATCGTGATTCTCGGCCCGTCGGGGTCGGGCAAGAGCACCTTCTTCAACATGGTCGGCGGGCTGGACACCCCCACCTCGGGACGGGTCTTCATCGACGAGGTGGACGTCGCCCAGCTCAACGCGGTGGAGCTGGCGTTCCTCCGCTGCCGGAAGATCGGCTACATCTTCCAGACCTACAACCTCGTGCAGTACATGACCTGCCTGGAGAACGTCACCGTGCCGATGGCGTTCGCCGGCGTGGACACCGACGAGGCCCGGGAGCGCGGCATGGGCCTGCTGGACCTCGTGGGGCTCAAGGAACGCTGGTTCCACAAGCCCATCGAGATGTCCGGCGGCCAGCAGCAGCGAACCGCCATCGCCCGTTCGATGGCCAACAACCCCGCCATCCTCCTGTGCGACGAGCCGACGGGCAACCTCGACCTGAAAAC
>CAZMDT010000194.1:0-271 GCA_964564965.1 uncultured Planctomycetaceae bacterium
GAGCTGCGGCTGACGAGCGGGGACCTGGCGGGCATCCTCTCGGCCGGGGCGGGCCGGCCGGGCGTCCGGGAGCAGGCCGAGACGCTGCTCGGGACGCTCAAGACCTGGTACGGGCAGAACAAGGCCGCGCTGGCCGGTCTGCGCCGCGCGCAGCCATCCTTTCCCCGCGTTCGCTGACCAACTGACGAACCGACCGACTGACTGACCAACTGACAGACTGACCAACCGGCCTCGCCCACGGCGCCGGCGGGACCTTCGACATCCGACCTCC
>CAZMDT010000194.1:281-6075 GCA_964564965.1 uncultured Planctomycetaceae bacterium
CGAGTGCCCGGGCGCCCGGCGAGAGGCGCCCGGACGGACAGGACCCACATTCCCCGAAACCCATGGAGCAATCGTGATGCACGACATGACGGTAGAGAACCTCCGCAGCGCGTTTGGCGGCGAATCGATGGCGCACATGCGCTACAAGATCTGGGCGGAGAAGGCCGAGACCGAGGGGTTCGGCAACGTGGCGCGCCTGTTCCGCGCCATCTCGCGGGCCGAGCAGGCCCACGCCACGGGGCACTTCCGGGCGATGCGCGACGTGAGCGGGGCGGCCTCGGTCTTCGCCGGGGGCGGCTTCGGGCTCGGCTCGACGGCCGAGAACCTCCAGGGCGCCATCGACGGCGAGACGTTCGAGGTCAACGAGATGTACCCGGCGTACCTCCATGTCGCCACGATGCAGGGCGAGAAGGGCGCCGAGCGGAGCATGGGCTACGCCCTCGACGCCGAGAAGATCCACGCCGCCATGTACACCGGCGCCAAGCAGGCCGTCGACGAGGGCAAGGACGTCGAGCTCGGGCCGGTGCAGATCTGCACCGTCTGCGGCCACACGCTCGAAGGCGACGTGCCCGACAAGTGCCCCATCTGCGGCGCGGTCAGGGCGAAGTACGTCACCTTCGCGTAGGAGGGGCGGCAGCGCCCGGCCGCGACAAGATGCCTTCCGCCACGCCCCTTCGCCGTTACGCCGACGCGCTGGAGGCGCTCTACCGTCGGCGCAACCGGCCCGAGTCGCGCGCCGCCGACCCGGTGTGGTTCGTGCACCGCTACACCGGAGCGCGCGACCGCGAGGTTGCGGCCCTGGTGGCCAGCGCGCTCGCTTACGGACGCGTGGGACACATCATGAAGAGCGCGGCGGGCGCGCTGGGGCGGCTCGGCGAGCGCCCGGCCCGGTTCCTCGCCGAGGCGCCGGCCGTGCGCCTGCGCCGCGCCACCCAGGGGTTCAAACACCGCTTCTGCCGCGGCGAGCACCTGTATGCGCTTTTGCGCGGGGCGCGCGGGCTGATGCGCGACTACGGTTCGCTGGAGGGCGCCTTCGCGGCGGGGATGACCTCGGCCGATGGAACGGTCCTGCCGGGCCTGCGGGCCTTCGCCGCCCAGCTCGACGTTGCCTCGGGCGGCGGCTGCGGGCACCTGCTACCCGACCCGGCGCGGGGCAGCGCCTGCAAGCGCCTGAACCTGATGCTCCGCTGGCTGGTGCGTCGGGACGGGGTCGATCCCGGCGGCTGGGACGCCGCCTGTCCCGCGCAGCTCATCGTCCCCCTCGACGTCCACATGCACCGGACGTGCCGCAGGCTCGGCGCCACGGCCCGCCGCGCCGCCGACCTCCGCACCGCCCTCGAGGTCACCGCCGCCTTCCGCGACATCCGCCCCGACGACCCGGTGCGCTATGATTTCGTAGTAGCCCACCTTGGCGTTCAGGGCGAGACGGACCCACAAGCAGCCCTCGAACGTTGGGAAGACGTGAGAGCGTGAGGTCGGGTGATGCCTCAGTGGCTGATCGACATTCCGGCTGACTTCTGGTCAGTGCTCAGCGAGATGGCGCCGTACCTGCTGTTCGGCTTCCTGGCGGCGGGCGTGCTGTCGGTGGTGATTTCGGCGCGCCTGGTGGAACGCCACCTGGGCGGACGCGGCATCTGGCCGGTGGTGAAGGCGGCGGCGTTTGGCGTGCCCATGCCGCTGTGCTCCTGCGGGGTGATCCCCGTGGGGGCCACCCTCCGCCGGCAGGGCGCCAGCCGGGGCGCCACCGTGGCGTTCCTCATCGCCACCCCGCAGGACGGCGTGGACAGCATCCTGGTGACGCTCGGCCTGCTGGGGCCCGTCTTTGCGGTCTTCCGCCCCATCGCCGCGCTGCTCGGCGGGGTGATCGGCGGATCGGTGGCGGCGGCCGTGGACCCGGGCCGAGCGGACGCCGAGCCCCTGGCCGCCGAGCCGGATGAAACCGCCCGGGGCGACAACCGGCACGGGAAGGTCCGCCGGGCCCTGGCGTACGCCTTCGGCACGCTGCCGCGGGACATCGGGCGGGCGGTGCTGCTCGGGCTGCTCGTGGCGGCGCTGATCTCCGCGCTGATACCGAAGGACTACTTCGCCCGGTACGTTCCGCCGGGCATCGCGCAGGTCGTGCTGCTGATGGTCGCGGGCATCCCCGTTTACGTCTGCGCGACCGCCTCGGTGCCCGTGGCCCTGGCGCTCATCCACGCGGGCATCTCGCCGGGGGCGGCGTTCGCGTTCCTGATGACCGGCCCGGCGACCAACGCCGCCACCATCGTCACGGTCTGGAAGGTGCTCGGGCGGCGCACGGCCCTGGTGTACCTGGGCACGATGGCCGCCGTCGCGCTGGCCGGCGGGCTCCTGCTGGACCAGTTCCTCTCCGCCGAGGCGGTCGTCGGCAACGGCCACGCCGCGGGCTGGATGCTCCCCGACGCCGTCAAGTGGGCCGCCGCCGTCGTGCTGATCGGCGTGCTGGGCGTGGGCGTCTTCCGCCCCGGCCAGCGGCACGAGGACAAGCACGGGGCGAGCGAAGCCGCCGCCCGGCTGAACATCAAGGGCATGACGTGCAGCCACTGCGTGGAGACGGTCCGGCGGGCGCTGCTCGGCTGCGAGGGCGTCACCGACGCCCGCGTGGACCTCCGCAGCGGGGTGGCGCGGATCTCCGGAGAGAACGTGGACGAGGCGGCTCTGCGCGACGCCGTCGAGTCAGTGGGATATAGTGTAGTGAGCGGCCCGCAGTGAGCGGGCGCCGGGGACGCCGGAACTTCGGGGCAAAACGAGCATGGCTATCTGGATGAGACTGTTGATCGGTGTGGGCACCGGCGCCGCGGGCGGCGCCCTTTTGGGCTACTTCGGCAAGTGCGCCAGCGGGGCGTGCCCGCTGACGGCCAATCCCCTGCGCGGCGCCCTGCTGGGGGCGGTGCTCGGGGGCGTGATCGCCCTGTCGCTCGGGACGCGGGCCGGCGCCGAGGACGCCCTGGCGGGCATCCCCACCGTCGCCCCGGCGGAGTTCGAGGACCGCGTGCTCAAGGCGCCCCGCCCCGTTCTGGTGGATTTCTACGCCGACTGGTGCACGTACTGCCGGCAGCTCGCCCCCACCATTGCCGGCCTCGCCGACGAATACGCCGGGCGCGTCGACGTGGTGAAGGTCGACGGCGACCGCGCGCCACAGATCATCGACCGCTATGCCGTCGGCGGCTATCCGACCGTCCTCGTCTTCACGAACGGCGAGGTGTTCCAGACACTGCCCGGCGTGCACGAGGGGCGGACCTACCGCGCCGTGCTCGACGCCGCGGTCAAGGCCTCTGAGGAAAGGAAGACGCCATGACAGAACGCCCCGCCGCCGTGACGTTCCAGGGCAACCCGTTGACGCTCGTCGGTGCGGAGCTGAAGCCCGGCGAGCCCGCGCCCGAGGGCGTGCTGCTCGCCAACGACCTCACCGAGGTCCGGCTGTCCGCCCTCGATGGCAAGGTGCGGGTCATCGCCTCCGTGCCCTCGCTGGATACGTCCGTCTGCGACACCGAGGCCCGCCGGTTCAACGAGGCGGCGGCCGGCCTGGGCGACGACGTGGCGATCCTGGTGGTGAGCATGGACCTGCCGTTCGCGCAGGGGCGCTGGTGCGGGGCGGCCGGCGTGGAGGCGGTGCGGACGCTGTCGGACCACCGGGCCGCGGCATTCGGCAAGGCCTACGGCGTGCTGATCAAGGAGCTGCGCCTGCTGGCGCGGGCGGTATTCGTGGTGGACCGCGACGGGGTGATCCGCCACGCGCAGCTCGTCAAGGAACTGACGGACGAGCCGGACTACGATGCCGTCTTGCGGGCGGTCGCCGACTTGAGCTAAGATCACGCCTCGTTCGGCCCTGAGGGCGTCGATGACCGAGCGAATCCAGATCTACAAGTGCCTGGTGTGCGGCATCGTGGTCGAGGTGCTCGACGGTGGCGCGGGCGAGCTGGTCTGCTGCGGCCAGCTCATGCAGCGCTGCCACGCCTGGACCGAGGACGCCGCCGTCGAGAAGCACGTGCCGGTCGTCGAGAGCGAGGCCGGCGGCGTGAGGGTCCGCGTGGGCAAGGCGGGCGGGCACCCGATGGCCCCGAAGCACTACATCCAATGGATCGAGGTCCTCGCCGGCGACAACGCGTACCGGCAGTTTCTGTGGCCGGGGCAGCCGCCCGAGGCCCGCTTCCCCGTCAGCGGCGAGGGCATCGTCGCGCGGGAGTTCTGCAACATCCACGGCCTGTGGAAGGGAGAACAGCGATGATCGGCAAGAAGATGCAGGATGCGATGAACGACCAGATCAACGCCGAGACGTTCTCGGCGTACCTGTACTGGTCCATGGCGGCGTACTTCGAGTCGGAGAACCTGCCGGGCTTCGCGGGCTGGATGCGCGTGCAGGCCCAGGAGGAGATGGTGCACGCCGCGAAGCTCGCCGGCTTCATCCACGAGCGCGGCGGGCGCGTGCTGCTCAAGGCCATCAAGGCGCCGGCCACCGAGTGGGACTCCGCGCTGGCGGCGTTCGAGGCCGCCTACAAGCACGAGCAGCTCGTCTCCGGGCGGATCAACGGCCTCGTGGACTTGGCCGCCTCGCAGAAGGACCACGCGTCGGCGGCGTTCCTCCAGTGGTTCGTGACGGAGCAGGTGGAAGAAGAGGCGTCGGCCGACGCGATCGTCCAGAAGCTCAAGAGGGTCCAGAAGGCCCCGGGCGGACTGTACATGCTCGACCGCGAGATGGGCGCGCGGACGTTCAGGCCGCCCGCCGCGAGCGAGGAAGATTAGCCCAGCGCCACCGCCGCGCGGGGCGAGAGACCACGGAAACCATCGACACCGGGCCGGGGCGGCCCGGCCCGGTGCCGCCGAACGAACCGAGTGAAGGGACAGCGCCATGGTCACGTTCAATGCCGACGAAATCTACGAGATGGCGGAGCAGATCGAGCGGAACGGCGCGGGGTTCTACCGCAAGGCGGCCGGAGGCGCCGCCCGGAAGTCCGCCGACATGCTTCTGAAGCTCGCCGCCATGGAAGACGACCACGAGAAGACCTTCCACGAGATGCGGATGGGGCTCGCCCAGGAGGCGAGGCAGCCCGCGACGTTCGACCCGGACAACCAGGGGGTGCTGTACCTTCGGGCGATGGCCGAGGGCAAGGTCTTCAAGTTCAAGGACGACCCCGCCAAGCGGCTCACGGGCCAGGAGCCCATCGAGGACATCCTCCGGATGGCCATCGGCCTGGAGAAGGACTCCATCGTCTTCTACACGAGCATGAAGGAAATGGCCCCCGGCGAGCGGAACAGAGCCAGGATCGACGACATCATCCAGCAGGAGTTGGGGCACATCCTGACGCTGAGCAACGAGCTGGCCTCGGCGTAGGGGGCGCGCGGCCTTGCGGGCCCCGGCAGGGAAGGCAGCCATGAAGGACGTCTTCAAGGCCGTGAAGGTCACCGACCGCCTCTGGTGGGTCGGCGCGATCGACTGGGCCGTTCGCGACTTCCACGGCTACCGCACCGGGCGCGGCACGACCTACAACGCCTACCTCGTCCTCGCCGACCGCGTGACGCTGGTCGACACGGTCAAGGCGCCGTTCATGGACGAGATGATGGCCCGCATCGCCTCCGTCGTCGAGCCGCGGAAGATCGACGTGATCGTCTCCAACCACGCCGAGCCGGACCACTCCGGCTGCCTGGCAAGGACCATCGAGGCCGTCCGACCGGAGACGATCCACGCCTCCGCCAACGGCGTGAAGGCGCTGCAGGAGCACTACGGCATCGGCGACCGCCTGACGGCCGTCGAGGACGGGCAGCAGATCGGCCTCGG
>CAZMDT010000195.1:0-6066 GCA_964564965.1 uncultured Planctomycetaceae bacterium
ACCAGGCGCAGGCGCCCGCCGGCGAGCTGCCAGTAGCTTCCCTCGTTGGGGGTGCGTGCGCGGGTGGCGCGGGCGCCCGCGACGAAGAGCTGGCGGAAGTGCCACCTGCCCTCGCGCGCCTCGGGCAGCTCGACCGTCCACAGCCCGTCCGCCCCGGCGCGGAAGCCCGTGATCCGCCGCCCGCCGCTCAGCACCGCCCGCTCGCCGGCAGCGGACGTCCACGTGATCGAGTGCGACTCCGTGCCCGAGTCGGCCGGGCCGAAGACCAGCGGCTCCGACAGCTCGTGCCGCCCGCCGCGAAGCAGCACCGTCACGTCGTCGTCGAGCCCGCGGGCGATGGCTTCGCGGAGCGCTTGCTGGGCGCGGCCGCACGTGGCGAACGGGCGGTCCTCCGTGCCCGGGGCGGCGTCGTCGCCGGCGGGGTCCACGGTGAAGCGATACATCGCGTTTCCTTCCCTTCCTTGCGAAGCCGCGGCTCGCCGGGGCGCGGCACGAACCGCGCAGGTGCGCGGGCTACGCCGGCTCCGGTCCCGGGGGGCACTGCTCGCAGGGCCAGGCGCCCTTGTCCACGTCGAAGACCTTCGGCTCCCAGCCGGCCTCGATCCGCCGGGTCAGGTCGTCAAAGCCGCGGTTCCAGCTCAGCCCGTCGGGGACGGTGACGTTCATGCTGCCGGCGGCGTTGGCGTAGCGCAGGCAGTCCTCGGGCGAGTGCCCCCACACGAAGGCCGACAGGAACCCCGCGATCGCCGAATCGCCCGACCCCAGCGCCCCGACGAAGGTCGGCTCCTCGTACACGGGCGACCAGATCTCGCGGTCGGCCCAGCGCTCGATGTCCTCCGGTGCGGCGGCGCCCATCTTCGCGAGGCGTTCCGCCCCGGCCGTCTTCAGGTACAGGCCGCGAACGCCGCACTTCACCATCGCGATGCCCGTCCCGAGGGCGAGCATCTCCTCGGCGACGGCGCGGAACTCCTCGTAGGTCATGTGGTCGAGCAGGACGTCCTTCTCGCCGAGGGCGGCGCGGCGCTCGAGGAAGCGGCGCTTGAACAGGAAGAAGTAGATTTCCTCGGCGCTGGGGACCATGAGGTCGGTGTGGGGCACCCACGCCTCCATGACGGCCCGCCAGTCGAGCCGGCCGGCCTCGCTCTCGCTGTCGGGGATGGACAGGTCGAGGGCGACGGTGGTGCCTAGTTCGCGGGCGTGGCGGAGGATGCGCGTCAGCTCGCGCCCGCCGTGGCGATAGAGCTTCGCCATCCACGGCGGATAGCCGAAGAGCATGAGCTTCGAGCGGGCGACGATGCCGAAATCCACGTCGTCGTAGCCGAAGGTGTCGTTGGCGCCGCAGTGGTGCAGGTAGAAGCGGTCCACGCCGGGGATGCAGATGGCGATGGTGTAGCTGGTGGACTCGCCCGGCGCCATGTGCAGGCCGCGGAAGTGCCCCTCGTGCTCCTCGTACCAGCGGAGGACGAGCTTGCCGAACTCGTCGTCGCCGCACTTGCCGATGAGCTCGACGGTGGGCCCGAGGCGCTTGATGGACACGCCGGCGTTGGTGACGGGCCCGCCGCCGGCGACGACGCAGGTGCCCATGTTGATCATTTTGCCGGGGACGAGGACCTCGGTCATCCGGGCGACGGGGGCGGGGACGGTGAAGGCGGGGATGAGGTCCAGGCACAGGTGCCCGGCGGCTACGATGTCGATGTCACGGGTCGGCATGCGGCGTCCTTAGCTTTACGGGGGCCTCGGCCCGGCGGCGCGCCCGCCCGGGCGAAGGAGCCTGAAGCTTAGCGATGGCGGCGGCGACGTCAAGCCGGCGGGGCTTTTGCTCCGGCGGCGGGTCGGGTATGCTGCCGGCCCTTGCCCGCCGGGCGCGGCGGGCGATCGGTGCCGCTGCTGAGGAGTGCAGGCCGCATGGACATCCGCGAGTTCGACATTCACGTGCACGTGGGCGACGAGCGGGGCCCCAGCCCGCAGAGCGCGTTCGTGGCGGCGCTGGTCGCCCGCGGCGTGAAGTACGTCGGCATGTGCGACCACGTCGAGATCTACGTGCCCAACAAGGGCGAGTGGGCCGTCAACCACCACAAGCACCTCATCGAGAAGGGCTGGCAGTGGTACCCCGGCGACATGGCGGGCCTGAAGGCGCTGTACGCCGACATCGACGCCCTGGCCGCCGCCGGCAACGGGCTCACCATCCGCAAGGGTCTCGAGATCGGCAACATCGACAACACCCCGGACGAGTTTCTCGAGCCGCCGGACTATCTGTCGCACTGCTTCGGGCGGGTGGACAACGAGGAAGGCGACACGTGGGCCGAGCGCGCCGCCGCACGCATCCGCCGCTTCGGACGGAAGGTCGGGCCCACCGGAAAGCCGGGCATCATCAACCATCCGTTCCGCTACCGCCTGGGCGACTTCCAGGAGCGGCTGCGAGCCGGCGAGAGCCCGCCGCCGCACGACTTCATCGACGCCGACGGCATCCGGCGGCTGGCGGACGCGGCGGGGGAGTGCGGGCTGTACCTGGAGGTGAACACGCGGACGATCCGCGGGGCCCGCAACGAGCCGCCGGCGCTGGATCTGCTGGCGTGGTGCGTGGCGAGGCTGGTGGAGTCGGGGGCGGACCTGAGCTTCGGCAGCGACTTCCACAAGCCGCCGGAAGGCGAGCCGTCGCCGGAGGTCGAGCGCGTGCTGCGCGACAGCGGCCTGGGCGTGGAGCACATCGGGCGCCTCATCCGCGAGCTGCGCTTCCTGCCGGCATAGCCGGCGCCGCGGCGGGTTGCGGGGGGACAGGCCGCGCACTATGCTGCCCGCACAGAGCAGAAAGGCAGGTGCGCCATGGCACGCCCGCAAGTCACGAGGCTTACCGTCCTGTTCGCCGCGGCCGCTGTGGGGGCGGCGCTCGTCGTCGCCGGGGCCGCCGTCGCGGCCGAGGAGCCCAAGGCGCCGCGACCTTCGGGGCCGGTGATCGTCCAGCCGATACCGGTGAAGCCGCTGGCTCTGAGGGGGCAGGTCCGGCCGCTGACCCCGACGAAGGACGAGCGCCGCGTGCCCGTGCCGACGGGCGCCGCGGACGCCCGCGTGCCGAAGGCCCACGTCCGCAAGCTGACGGAGACAATCGCCACGATGCGCCAACTGAACGGCTCCGCCGGCATCGTGGCGAAGCTCAAGGACGCGGCACCCGCGCCGACGGCGCTCGTGCTCGCGCCGCGCAAGATGACCGGCGACGTGCCCGGCGGCGGCACGGCACGGCTGGTCATCCTGGGGACGTACTTCGCCCGCGGGCACACGCTGGACGCCTGCCACCGCGGCGACTACGTGCTCATGGGCCCGCGGTGGCGGACGGAGGAGAACGTGGCCCTGGAGGTGAACGGCCTGAAGCCGGGGCTGTACCTGGTTGAGGGCCAGCTCACCACGGACGAGCGCACCGACGCCGACATCGTCGTCCGGCACTTCGCCCGCAACCCGACGCCCGGCTTTGCCGAATCGGAGACCGTGTTCCACTACACCTCGGTGGTCGCGGGCACGCCGGCGCCGGTCGCCACCGTCTTCCAGGTGCTGGAGGGAATGAACACGCCCATCCTCGTCACCATCCGCCTGACCGGCTCGATGTTCTTCCAGGGCGTGACGGTCCAGCGGCTGGGGCAGTAGCCGGTCAGTCGGCGCAGCCGGGGGGGGCGAGGTCGCGCGAGACGCCTTCGGAGGTCACGAGCACCTCGTCGCCGTAGACGCGGACGGTGGCATCCGGGCCGGCGACGGCCTTGAAGCTGGCGGCCTTGCGGTCCACGGCGACCTCGATGACGGCACCGCGGTAGACGACGCGGAAGCGGTAGCGATTCCAGCCCTCGGGGATGGCCGGTCGGAAGCTCAGCGGCTCGCCGTCGGTCCGCATGCCCGCGAAGCCGTACACCACGTTCAGCCACGCGCCGCTCATCGCCGTGACGTGGAGGCCCTGCTCGGAGTTGCGGTTGTAGTTGTCCAGGTCCAGCCGGGCCATGTAGCGGAAGAACTCGCACGCGGGGTCCATCTTCCCCAGCTCGACGGCCAGCACCGAGTGCACCCCCGGCGACAGCGACGACTCGTGGATGCAGCGCGACTCGTAGTACTCGTAGTTGGCCCGCTTCTGCTCGGCGGTGAAGTCGTCGCCGAAGAACAGCGGCAGCAGCAGCACGTCGGGCTGCTTGATCATGTTGTAGCGGAAGATCTTCTCGTACACCCAGTTGGCGTAGATCGGAATCTGCTCGGGCGGCAGGTTCCGCACGTCCACCTCCGGCAGGTCGAAGTACCCGTCGTGCTGCTCGAAAAGGTGGCGCTTCTCGTCGTAGGGGATCCGCATTTCCTCGGCCATGCGGCGCCACGCCGCCGGCTCCTCGTCCCGCAGGCCCACCTTCTTCCTCACCGCCGCCAGCTCCTCGGGCGCCTCCTCGGCCATCCGCTCCATCGCCTCCAGCGTCCAGCGGAACGTCTTGCGGGCCATGTAGTTGGTGTAGCAGTTGTTGTGGACCATGGTGTGGAACTCGTCGGGCCCCATCACGCCGTACAGGCCGAAGTCGCCCCTGGGGCTCCACTCGCCCCGGCTGGCGAAGAAACGGCAGATCTGGAGAAGCATCTCCATGCCCATCTCGTGGAGGAACGGCTTGTCGTCGCACGTGTGCATGTAGAGCCAGATGGCGTACGACACGGCCGCGTCGACGTGAATCTCCAGGTCGCAGTGCTGCCACGTGCCGCAGCACTCCGTGCCGTCGATGGTCGCGAACGGGTAGCGGGCGCCGTGGCAGTCGAGTTCCCTGGCGCGTTCGAGCGCCTGGGGCAGGTAGATGTGGCGGTACTCCAGCAGGGCGCGGGCGGCCTTGGGGGCGGTGAAGAGGTAGAACGGCAGGCAGTAGGTCTCGGTGTCCCAGAACATCCAGCCGTAGTAGACCTCGGCGGTGAGGCCCTTGCAGGGGATGTTCACGCGGGCGTCGTTGCCGTGATAGGTCTGGTGGAGGTTGAACAGGCTGAAGCGGAGGCCCTGCTGCAAGTCGGCGTCGCCGTCGATCTCGATGTCGAGCGTTTCCCAGGTGCGGGCCCAGGCGGCGGCGTGCTCGTCGTGGGCGTCGTCGAAGCCCATGCCCAGCAGCCCGGCCGCCTTGGACAGCGCCGAGTCCCAGGCCGCGCCGGCGGAGGCCGTGGCGTCCCGCTCCCACACGTTCACCGCGATCTTGTCCACCGACGCTGCCTCGCCTTTCCGCAGGTCGATCATCCCGCTGACGCCGATGAACTTATCATCCTCCACGAGCACCGGCTCGGCCGGGGGGTCCCCCGCGAGCCGGAACGCCGACAGGAGCCACTGGCCGGTGGTCTCCGTCCGCCCGAGGATGGCCTGCACGCCGTCGATCTGCTCCGCGCGCGGGCAGGTCCAGAAGTTCTTCCCATCGGCGCGTTCGCCGGCCTTGCGCACCTGCGACCACCCGCCGGCGAGCTCGTACGGCGGCGAGAAGTCCAGGCCCGAGGCGAACTCCACCTGCCCGGAGAAGTCCAGCGGTTCGAAGGTGATCCGCTGGCAGGCGAGGGGGCTGTGGACGAGGCTCAGGAAGCGCTCGAACGTCAGCCGGAGCCGCTTGCCGCCGGCCGTATGCCAGGTGAACCGTCGCGTGAGCGTGCCGGTCCGCATGTCCAGCCGGCGGGAGAAATCGGAGAACTTGCTGGCGGCCAGGTCGAGTGTCTCACCGTCGAGGGCGATGCGGGTGTAGAGCCAGTCGAGGGCGTTGATGTTGAAGGCCCGGCGGGTCCGCAGCCCCTTGAACACCTGCGGGTGCTGGATCGGCATCACCTCGTACATCCCGTTGACGTAGAAGCCGACGAGCCGGTCGCCGCTGTAGCCCTCGTCGAAGTACCCGCGCACCCCCATGTACTCGTTCGCCAGCGAGAACACGGACTCCGCGATCCGCCCCCGGGCCGGGTCGAAGCCCTCCTCGACGACGGCCCACGGATCGGTCTTGAAGTAGGTCTGGGGGACTTTCGCCTTCGGCATTGCTGCGTCGCTCCAACGTCGCGGGGGTCTTTCGGGTCGGGAATGGCCGGCGGCGCGCCGCCTCCGGC